>SDZP01000330.1 GCA_004144935.1 Caulobacteraceae bacterium
GGCCGGGCCAACATCGCCGAAAGCTATGCGGCGGTGGAGGGGCGCGAGATCGTGCTGATCAACGCCGACATCCCGCCCTATGCCCAGGCCAACCGCTTCAACCACGAGCCGCGCCGCCACAGGAAGCTGCTGCTGCATCGCAAGCAGATCGACCGGCTGATCGGCGCGGTTCAGAAGGACGGTCAGACCATCATCCCGCTGCGGCTGTATCTGAACGAGGCGGGCAAGGCCAAGCTGGAGATCGCCCTGGCCAAGGGCAAGAAACTGCACGACAAACGCGAGGCCTCGGCCGAGCGCGACTGGCAGCGCGACAAGGCCCGGCTGATGAAGCAGCACGACGGCTGATCCCCTTTTTGAGCATGCCGCGCCGATCCATATCGGGCATGAGGACGGCCGTTCCCGGAGTTCCCATGCGCCTGTTTGCCGTTCTCGCGTTCCTTGCCACGCTGCTGGGCGCCGCGCCCGCGCTGGCCGAGCCCCAGCCGATGTACGGCAAGCTCTGGTTCTTCAATCGCACCGACAAGGCCGTCCGGCTGATCTTCGCCGACGGCCGCCCGGCCATGGAGATCCCCGCCGGCCGCACCTGGACCACGCCGATCCCGGCGGGTGTCTTTGACTTCGTGGTCAAGACCGAGGGGCTGGAGGACCTGACCGAGTCCCATCTGTTCGAAAAGGGCAGCAGCTTCGCCGACGTCGGCGGCGATCACTTCGTCTGCATGATCCTCGATGTGCCAAGGGGCGAATACTACCGGCCGCATCTGTTGCGCACCGACTACTCGACCTGCGAGCGGCTGATGACCCCGGCGTCCTAGTCGATCAACTCCCGCACCCGCTTGAAGATGTCCTCGAACATCGCCGGCGTCAGCCGCCCGGTGTTCGTGTTCAGGCGTGAGCAGTGATAGCTGTTGATCACCCGGTAGGGCCCGGCGTCGAACTCAGACCCATGCCCCGGCGCGCCGGTCGAGCCCTTCAGGTTGAGGGCCCGCAGCAGGCTGCGGCGCGAGACGTCGCCAAGCGTGACGATGACTTTCAGGTTCGGCATGGCGGCCAGGGTGTTCACGAAGAACGGCCGGCAGGTCTTCTCCTCCGAGGTCTCCGGCTTGTTCAGCGGCGGGGCGCAGCGGACGGCGTTGGTGATCATGCAGTCGGTGAGCCGCAGCGTGTCGTCGGGCCGCGCCTCGTAGTCTCCGGTGGCGAAACCGGTCTTCTTCAGGGTCTCGTAGAGCAGCCACCCCGCATGGTCGCCGGTGAAGGGGCGCCCCGTGCGGTTGGCCCCGGTGCGGCCGGGCGCGAGGCCGGCGACCATCAACCGGCCGTTCCAGTCGCCGAACGAGGGGGCGGGGCCGTTGTACCAGTCCGGATGCTCGGCCTGGTTCACCCGGCGATAGGCGACCAGGCGCGGGCAGAGCGGGCAGTCGCGCGGCGGCTCGGGGGAGGTGAGGTCGACGAGTTGGTCGGCGTGCATGACGTTCACCTAGCGCGAGTCGGAAACCCAAACTCCGATCGTCCTGACGAAAGTCAGGACCCACGGGACAGAGCTCAGGCTGCGGTGAGGCGGGTGGGTCCTGACTTTCGTCAGGACGATCGGATGCAAGACCGATCCTACAGCTCGTCCTCGGCCTCGATCTCCGCCCGCGTCCGATTGTCGTAGGTCCCGCCGCCCCCACGCGGCGCCGGGGCCCGCGACGGCCGCCCGATCACGTCGCCCAGGTCCGCGAGATCGATGAAATGATCCGCCTGCCGACGCAGGTCGTCGCTGATCATCGGCGGCTGGCTCTTCACCGTCGAGACGACGCTGACCCGCACGCCCTTGCGCTGCACCGACTCGACCACCGCCCGGAAATCCCCGTCGCCGCTGAACAGCACCAGGTGGTCGGCCTTCTCGGCCATCTCCATCATGCCGACGGCGATCTCGACATCCATGTCGCCACGCCAGCGGTCGCGCCCCTGGCTGTCGGTGAACTTGCGGGCCGTCTTGGTCACCAGGGTGAAGCCGTTGTAGTCCAGCCAGTCGACCAGCGGCTTGATCGGCGAGTAGTCGTCGCCCTCGACGATGGCGGTGTAGTAGTAGGCCCGGATCAGCACCCCGCGCCGGCGGAACTCGTCCAGCAGCTTGCGGTAGTCGATGTCGAAGCCCAGGGCCTTCGCCTGGGAGTAGAAGTTGGCCCCGTCGATGAACAGGGCCAGCTTCTCGGTCGGATAAAAGGTCACGGTTTCAAATCCTTGGATAAAATATCTGACTTCGATGACGCCGTGATCGTCGCCCTCGGGAGCAATCTTCCCGGCGGCTACCGCGACGTGCCGGCCCTGCTGGAGGCGGCGCTGGAGGCCTTTCCCGCCCACGGCCTGAGCGTGGCCGCCCGCTCAGGCTGGTGGCGCTCGGCCGCCTGGCCGGACCCGGCGATGCCTGCCTATACGAACGGCGTCGTCCTTGTCGAGACGGCCCTATCCGTGCGCGAAACCCTGCTGCAACTGCACGAAATCGAAGCGGCGTTCGGCCGGACGCGCCACCGGGCCAACGCCCCCCGCACCCTCGATCTCGACCTGATCGCCCACGGCCGCGCGGTGATCGGGGAGGGCGGCCTGCAGGTGCCGCACCCCCGCGCCCACGAGCGCCGGTTCGTCATGGGACCGCTGGCCGATGTTGCGCCGCGGTGGCGCCATCCGGTGTCGGGCGCGAGCGCGGCAAACCTGGCCGTCACCGCCACGGTAGGGAAAGACGCGGCAAGAATCCCTTCTCCCGCTTGTCGGGAGAAGGTGGCCCCGAAGGGGTCGGATGAGGGCAGCGCCAGCGGTTGAAGGGTTGCGACAGCGCCATCAGCGCCAGAACGCGTCCAAACAGGATCGGCCGGCGCCGCCCTCATCCGTCAGCCTTCGGCTGCCACCTTCTCCCGACAAGCGGGAGAAGGACGGTGCCCAACTTCCGCCTCGCCGTCCTGCGATCTTGCGGCGTTGCACAATAGCGCGCAAAACACTATGTAGCCCGGTTCCAACCGGCACCGCTGAGAGAGTCCATGGCACGCGTCACCGTCGAAGACTGCATCGAGAAGGTTCCCAACCGCTTTGGTCTGGTCCTGCTGGCCGCCCATCGCGCCCGGGGCATCTCGGCCGGCGCGGCCCTGATGGTCGACCGCGACAATGACAAGAACCCCGTCGTCGCCCTGCGCGAAATCGCCGACGACGTGGTCGACAACGACGGCCTGAAGGAAAACCTGATCACCACGCTGCAACGCGTCGATGAGCGGACCGAGGCCGAGGAAGAGGCGGAAACCATCGCCCTGCTGTCGGACCCGACCCACATGCAGATGAGCGAATCGGAACTGATCCGCGCCCTGCAGAGCGACCGCGATGGCGGTCAGGAGGAGCGGTACTGAGCCCCGAAGGCGCAGAACCCTTCATTCTGGAGGCGGCCGAAGAGGTCGCCCCCCAACTGCTCACGCCTCAAGGCCCGGAGCCGACCGCCGCCCAGAAGGTGGCGGCGCGGCCCAAATACATGCGCCAGTACGAGCTCATCGAGCGCGTCCGCGCCTACGAGCCCGACACCGACGAGGCCATGCTCAACAAGGCCTATGTCTACGCCGTGCGCATGCATGGCAGCCAGACCCGGGCCAGCGGCGACCCCTACTTCGCCCATCCGGTCGAGGTGGCCGGCATCCTCACCGAATACCGCCTCGACACCGCCTCGATCATCACCGCCCTGCTGCATGACGTCATCGAGGACACCAGCGCCACCCGCCAGGACATCGAGAACCTGTTCGGGGCCGAGGTCGCCGAGCTGGTCGAAGGGGTCACCAAGCTCTCCAAGCTGGAGCTGACCGCCGACTACGCCCGCCAGGCCGAGAACCTGCGCAAGTTCATCCTCGCCATCTCCAAGGACGTCCGCGTCCTGCTGGTGAAG
>SDZP01000331.1 GCA_004144935.1 Caulobacteraceae bacterium
AGCCCGGATGGAAGGGTTCAGATGGGCGCCGGCGCCCAAGCGAGCGTTGCTCCTGGCGCCGGCGCGAGCACCCCCATCCCCGACCCTTCCCCCCTCGAGGGGGAAGGGAGACCGTCTGCGCGCCGAACCCATCAGAGCTGGTCCTCTCTAGGGACCAGCCCCGCCCGCCGTCGCACATCCTCGACTGCCATCAGGACGCGCTCCGGCGTGGCCGGGGCGTCCAAGTTGGGCATCAGCCTGTGATCCGCCACGGCGGCGACCGCGTCGGTCAGGGCGCTGAAGACGCTGATCGCCAGCATCAGCGGCGGTTCGCCGACGGCCTTGGAACGGTGGATGGTGTTTTCCGGGTTGGGCTGGTCCCAGAGGTCGATGTTGAGCACCGGCGGCCGGTCGGAGCAGGCCGGAATCTTGTAGGTCGAGGGGGCGTGGGTCTTGAGCGCGCCCTTGGCGTCCCAGACCAGTTCCTCGGTGGTCAGCCAGCCCATGCCCTGGATGAAGCCGCCCTCGATCTGGCCGATGTCGATGGCCGGGTTCAGCGAGGCGCCGCAGTCGTGCAGCAGGTCGGCGCGCAGGCAGCGGTTCTCGCCGGTCAGGGTGTCGATGGCGACCTCGGCGCAGGCGGCGCCCCAGGCGTAGTAGAAGAAGGGCCGGCCCTGGTGAGTGGCGCGGTCGTAGTGGATCTTTGGCGTCCGGTAGAAGCCGGCGGCCGACAGGCTGATGCGGTTGAACCAGGCGCGGCGGGCCAGTTCGGTGAAGCTGAGCACCTCGTCGCCGGCGTGCACGTTGCCGCCTTCGAAGCGGACGGAGGCGGCGTCGACCTTGAACTCGGCGGCCATGAAATCGGCCAGCCGGGCCTTGATCTGGACCGCGGCGTCCAGGGCCGCCATGCCGTTGAGATCGCTGCCGGAACTGGCGGCCGTGGCGCTGGTGTTGGGGACCTTGTCGGTGGCGGTGGCGGTGATCTTGACCCGGTCCATGCCGATGCCGAAGGCCTGGGCGACGACCTGGGCGACCTTCTGGTAGAGGCCCTGGCCCATCTCCGTGCCGCCGTGGTTCAGCATCACCGAGCCGTCGGTGTAGACGTGGATCAGGGCCCCGGCCTGGTTGAGGTGGGTGGCGGTGAAGCTGATGCCGAACTTGACGGGGGTGAGCGCGAGGCCGCGCTTCAGGGTCGGGTTGGCGGCGTTCCAGGCGTTGATGGCGGCCCGGCGGCGGCGGTAGTCGCTGGTGGCTTCCAGGCGCTCGATCAGGGCCAGGGCGGTGGCGTGGTCGACGGTCTGGCCGTAGGGGGTCTGGACGCCGGCGGGGCCGTAGAGGTTGGCCTTGCGGACGTCGAGGGGGTCTTTGCCGAGGTCCAGGGCGATGGCGTCCATGGCCCGCTCGATGCCGACCATGCCCTGGGGGCCGCCGAAGCCGCGGAAGGCGGTGTTGGAGACGGTGTGGGTGCGGTAGCGGTGGGAGCGTATGGACGCCGTTTGCAGCGCGTAGGCGTTGTCGCTGTGAAACATGGCTCGGTCGTTGATGGCCATCGACAGATCGGCGCTGAAGCCGCAGCGGCTGGCGTGTTCGACGCTGTAGCCGGCCAGGCGACCCTCGGCATCGAAGCCGACCTCCCAGCCGGTTTCGAAATCGTGGCGCTTGCCGGTCATCACCATATCGTCGTCGCGGTCGAGGCGGACCTTGGCGGGGGGCTGGCTCTCCTTGCCGCCAAAGCCGCCGCCCATGCGGCGGACGGCGACGGTGACGGAATGGTCGGGGACGCCAAGAACCTTGGCGATGTTGTGCTGCACCTCGGTGGGATGCTGCGTCGAGCACCAGACGTGGACGTCGCCGTCCTCGCCGGGCGTGGCCAGGCTGATCTGGCCCTCGAGGTAGAAGTGGTCCTGGCCGCCGATGGCGATCTTGCCGGACAGGCGGCGCGGGGCGGCGGCGATGGCGGCTGAGGCGTCGCCGAGGCGCATGACCTGGGCATCCTCGATCACGCTCCCGGCGGCGCGGGCGGCGGCGATGTCGAGAAGGGGCGGCAGGTCTTCGTAGGTGATCTGGGCGAGGGCGGCGGCGGCGCGGGCCTGGGACAGGGTTTCGGCCGCGACGGCGAACAGGGACTGGCCGACGAACTGCACCAGGCCGTCGGCGAACAGTGGGTCGTCGCCGACGACGGGGCTGACGTCGTTCCTGCCGGGGATGTCGGCGGCGCAGACGACGTCGACGACGCCGGGGGCGGCGCGGACGTCCCAGAGATCCATGTCGACAATGCGGGCATGGGCGCGGGGGCTCATGGCCACGAAGACATGCAGCAGGTTGGAGGGTTCGGGCAGGTCGTCGATGTAGGTGGCCGAGCCGGCGACATGCTTCTCTGCGCTGTCGTGCTTCAGCGGCCGGTGGACCGTACCCTGGATTGGAAGACCGGCGTCAGGCATCGACCGGCTCCAGGGTCAGGACGCCGGGGCTGGCCCTGTGGAGCTTGCGCAGCAGGTTCTGGGCGGCGGTAAGCCGGTAGGCGGCGCTGGCCCGCATGTCGTCGATGGGCTGGAAGTCGTCGGCGAGCGCGGCGGCGGCGGCTTCCACGGTGTCCTCCGTCCACGGACGGCCGGTGAGGGCGGCCTCGCAGGCGGCGGCGCGCTTGGGGGTGGCGGCCATGCCGCCGAAGGCGATGCGGGCCCGCGTGACCATGCCGCCGTCGATGGCCAGGCAGAAGGCCCCGCAGACGGCGGAGATGTCCTGGTCGAAGCGCTTGGTCAGCTTGAAGATGGCAATCCGGCGGTCCGGGTCCGGGCGCGGGATGGTGATGGTCTCGATGAATTCCCGGGGGCGGCGGTCCTGTTCGCCGTAGGCGATGAAATAGTCTTCCAGCGGCAGGACGCGGACCCCGTCGAAGGACCGCAGGGTGATGCTGGCCCCCAGCGCGATCAGGGCCGGGGGCATGTCGCCGATCGGCGAGCCGTTGCCGATGTTGCCGCCGATGGTGCCGCTGTTGCGGACCTGGACCGAGCCCAGGCGGCGCAGCAGTTCGCCGAGGCCCGGATGCAGGCGGGCCAGCGCCGGCAGGGCGTCGCTGTAGCGAACTCCGGCCCCGAGGGTCAGGGCGTCGTCCGTCTCGGTGATGGTTTGAAGCTCGGGTATGTCGCCCAGCCAGACGATGATCGGCAGCTGGCGATGCTGCTTGGTCACCCACAGGCCGACGTCGGTGGCCCCGGCCAGCAGGGTCACCGCGCCGCTGTCGCCGGCCATCTTCAGGTCAGCGGCCAGCTGCTGGACCGTGCGGGGGGCGAACCAGTGGAGGGTCTTGCGCTGGATGACCAACGGCTCGTCCCTTGCCAGCTCTTGCAGGGCGGCGACGAGGTCGGCCTCGTCTTCCGCGGTCGGAACGACGGCGTTGGCGGCGGCGATGATGGGGCCGTAGCCGGTGCAGCGGCAGAGGTTGCCGGCTAGGCTGTCGTTGACCGGCGGCGGCGATGCTTCACGGCCGCGCGCCCACAGGCTCATGACGAAGCCGGGGGTGCAGAAGCCGCACTGGCTGGCGTGGTGCTCGACCATGGCGGTCTGCACCGGGTGCCTGCCGCCCAGGCTCTCGACCGTCTTCAGGGCCCGGCCGTCGAGCATGGGGGCGAAGAGGATGCAGGCGTTGACCGCCCGCCATTTGACATGGTCGCCGTCAAGCTCGCCAAGCGCCACGGTGCAGGCCCCGCAGTCGCCCTCGGCGCAGCCTTCCTTGGTTCCCGTCCGGCGCAGGTCGTAGCGCAGCAGGTTGAGGACGGTGGTGGTCGGGTCGATGTCGGTCAGCTCGACCGTCTCGCCGTCCAGAATGAAGCGGACCGTGTCGCGCATCAGCTGCCCCGGTAGGTGGAATAGCCGAACGGCGAGACCAGCAGGGGCACATGGTAGTGGGCGGCGGGGTCGGCGATGCAGAAGTCGAGGCCGACCGTCTCCAGGAAGGCGGGGTCGGGCAGGGTCATTCCGAGGCCGCGGAAATAGGTCCCGATCTCGAACTCCAGCCGGTAGGCGCCGACCGCAATGGTCTCGGCGGTCAGCAGGGGGGCGTTGCAGCGGCCGTCGGCGTTGGTGCGGGTCTGGGCCAGGACCTTGCCGTCCCGCAGCAGGCGCAGGGCCACCCCGGCGGCCGGGCGGCCGTGGGTGGTGTCGAGGACGTGGGTCGTCAGACCGGTCATGAACGCTCCAATCGCCGCCGAAACGCGGCGGAGCAGTCCAGAATTCTCTCTTGGGCGGGCGAATGCAACCGTTGTGGACCGCGACGTGACGCCAAGCCTTGACGATGGGCGCCCCGGGGGCATCGAATGGGCGTCCCATGAGCGACAGCTATCCCCGAAACCTGATCGGCTACGGCCGCAATCCGCCGCATCCGCACTGGCCCGGCGGGGCAAGGATCGCCGTGCAGGTGGTGCTGAACTACGAGGAGGGCGGCGAGCGCTGCCTGCTGCATGGCGACGCGGAGGCCGAGACCTTCCTGTCGGACATGATCAACCCGGGGCCGGTGGCCGACCGCCACCTCAGCATGGAGTCGATCTACGAGTACGGATCGCGGGCCGGGGTGTGGCGGCTGCTGCGGCTGTTCGAACGCTACGACGTGCCGCTGACGGTGTTCGGGGTGGCCATGGCCATGGAACGCAATCCGGCGGTAGTCGAGGCTTTCCTCGAATTACGCCACGAGATCGCCAGCCACGGCTGGCGGTGGATCAACTACCAGGGCCTGCCGGAAGAGGTGGAGCGCGAGCACATGGCGCGGGCCATCGAGATCCACAAGCGGCTGACCGGCGAGCGGCCGCTGGGCTGGTACACCGGCCGCACGAGCCCCAACAGCCGGCGCCTCGCGGCGGAGGAGGGCGGCTTCCTCTATGACGCCGACGACTATTCGGACGACCTGCCGTTCTGGACGGCGGAAGCCGGCCGCCCGCACCTGATCGTGCCCTATACGCTGGAGGCCAACGACATGCGCTTTTCCGGCACGGGGCTGAACACCGGCGAGCAATTCTTCAGCTATCTGAAGGACGCCTTCGACGTGCTGTACGCCGAGGGCGAGACGGCGCCGAAGATGATGTCGATCGGGCTGCACTGCCGGATCGTCGGGCGGCCGGGGAAGATGGCGGGGCTGGAGCGGTTCCTGCGTTATGCCCTGGGCCACAAACAGGTCTGGTTCGCGCGGCGGGTCGAGATCGCCCGGCACTGGCGGGCGCTGCACCCTCATGTCTGAGGTCGATTTCACGACGCGGTTCGGGGCGGTCTACGAGGACAGTCCCTGGGTGGCCGACGGGGTGCTGGCCCATGCCGCCGAACTGACCACGGCCGAGGCGATGGCGGCGGCCATGGCGGAGGTGGTCGATGCCGCGCCGTATGAGCGCAAGCTGGCCCTGATCCGGGCTCACCCACAGCTGGCCAGCCGGGCAAAGATGGCCGACGCCTCGGTGAAGGAGCAGTCTGGGGCGGGTCTGGACCAGTGCTCGCCAGAGGAGTTCGAGGCGTTCCAGCGGCTGAACAGCGCCTACAACGCGCGCTTTGGCTTTCCGTTTATCGTGGCGGTGAAGGG
>SDZP01000332.1 GCA_004144935.1 Caulobacteraceae bacterium
GGCGCCCTGGGCGCCGGCTGTCCCGAGGACGCCTTCCAGCGCGGCGTTTCGCTCGGCCCCGACGTGCTCGCCGTCGACGCCGGCTCTACCGATTCCGGTCCCTACTACCTGGGCGCGGCGACGACCAAGATGACCGACGCCGCCACCCGGGCGGATCTGCGCCAGCTGATGCTGGCCCGCGACAAGCTCGGCGTGCCGCTCATCGTCGGCTCCTGCGGCACCAGCGGCACGAATGCCGGCGTCGACTGGATGGCGGGCCTCTGCGAGCAGATCGCGGTGGAGGAGGGGCTCACCGCCAAGGTGGCGCTGATCTATTCGGAACAGTCCCCGGCGGATCTTGCCGGCTACCTGCAGCGGGGCGCCATCACCCCCCTGCCGCCGATGGGCGAGCTGACCCAGGCCCGGCTGGAGGAATGCGACCATATCGTCGGCCTGCTGGGCTACGAGCCGCTGGCGGCGGCGATCGAGGCCGGGGCCGACATCGTCCTGGCCGGACGCACCACCGACACCGCCGTCATCGCCGCGGTGCCGCTGATGCGCGGCCTGCCGGCCGGGGCCAGCTGGCATGCGGCCAAGACGGCCGAGTGCGGCGGCCTCTGCACGGTGCAGACCCGCCGTGGCGGCGTCTTCCTGACCATCGACGCCGACGGCTTCGACGTCGAGCCGCTGGCGGCCGACAACAGCTGCACGCCGTTCACCATCAGCAGCCACCTGCTCTACGAAAACGCCGACCCCTACCGCCTGACCGAACCGGGGGTGGTGCTCGACGCCAGGGGCGCGACCTACGCCGCGGTCGACGACCGCGTCGTCCGCGTCACCGGCTCCAGGGCCGAGACCAAGCCCTACACCATGAAGCTGGAAGGCAGCGGGGCCGCCGGCTACCGCACGATGATCTTCACCGCTGTCGCCGACCCCAAGATCATGGACCGCATCGGCGACTGGCTGGGGCGTCTGGAGAGCTTCCTGCGCGAGGGCATCGCCCGGGTCCTGCAGCTCTCGCCGGACGACTACCAGCTCGACCTGCGCCCCTACGGCTGGAACGCCCTGGACCCGCGCCACGCTGCCACCGCGCGGCCGCCGCTTGAGGTCGGGCTAATGGTGCTGGCGACGGCGGCGACCCAGGCGCGGGCGACCGAGATCGCCAAATACTGCAATCCCTACCTGCTGCACTTCCCGCTGAACCAGGATGACCCCCTGCCCAGCTTCGCCTTCCCCTTCTCGCCGGCCGAGGTCGCCCTGGGGGCGCAGTACGAGTTCAAGCTGAACCATGTCGTCCACCTGGCCGACCCCGGCGAGCTGGCCACCACCCGCACCTTCACCGCCGGCCGGGGAGAGTTTCATGCGGCAGCTTAAGGACGTCGCGGCCTATGTCCGCTCCAAGAACGCCGGCCCCTTCTGGGTGACGGTCGACGTCTTCTGCGGCGACCAGGCCGCCTACGACACCCTGTGCGCGGCGCCGTCCCTGGGCGCGGTCGCCATTGCCGAACTCTACGGTGTCGGCTCCAACCACGTGCGGATATTCCACGACGACAACCTGAAGGTCATCAAGATCTCCTTCCCGCGCCCCATCGCCCAAGGCTCGACCCGCGACGTGGATTCCCACGCTGGCCAGCAGTTCGTGCCGCTGCTGTCGGTCGAGGTTTGATCGCCAGGTGCCTCGCAGGGTCCGCGAAGTCGCCTCAGGACTCCCTCGTCTCCTTGCCGGAGAAGGTGGCGCGAAGCGCCGGATGAGGGGTCGAAGACTCGTGAAGCCGCGAACAGCACCGGCCTCACGCGCCCCATTCGCCGGTGCGACCCCTCATCCGACCGGCTACGCCGGCCACCTTCTCCCGCAAGGGGAGAAGGAAACCTCAGGCGCCACCCCATGACCCTCGCCCTGCTCGGCTTCGCCATGATCGCCGTCTTCATGACCCTGGTCATGACGCGGCGGGCCACCGCCGTCGTCGCCCTGATCGTCGTGCCGATCGTCTTCGCCCTGATCGCCGGGGCCGGGCCGGCCACCGGCGGCATGATGCTCAAGGGCCTCGCCCAGACGGCCCCGACGGCCATCATGCTGATGTTCGCCATCCTCTACTTCGGGGTGATGATCGATGCCGGCCTGTTCCAGCCGCTGGTTCGCCGCATCGTCGCCTGGGCCGGCGAAAACCCGGTCAAGCTGATGCTCGGCCACGTCGCCCTGGTGGCCATCGTCGGCCTCGACGGCGACGGCACCACCACCGTCCTGGTCGGTGTCTCGGCCCTGTTGCCGGTCTATCGGCGGCTGAAAATCGATGTCCTGAAGTTCGCCGTCCTCGGCTCGATGACCTTCATCCTGATGAACATGAGCCCCTGGGGCGGGCCCGCCGCGCGGGTCGCGGCCTCGCTGAAGATCGACCCGTCGGAGCTGTTCATCCCCATGCTGCCCGTCGTCGCCGTCGGCCTGCTGTCGGTCTTCGCCCTGGCCTGGTGGTTCGGCCGCCAGGAGCGGGCCCGGCTGGCCCGCGAGCCGGTGGTGGCGGACAGCGCCCCGACCGCCGACATCTCCGACAGCGCCCTGGCCGGCGCCTTCCAGGCCGATCCCGCCGCCCTGCGTCCCCGCCTGATCTGGCTGAACTTCGCCCTCACCGCCGTGCTGATGGTCGCCGTGGTCCTGCGCCTGGCCCCCCTGCCGGCCCTGTTCATGGCCGGCGTCGCCCTGGCCCTGGCCATCAACTACCCACGCCTGGCCGACCAGCGTGACCGGCTGGTCTCCCACGCCGGCAACGTGCTCAGCGTCGGGGTCATGGTGCTCGCCGCCGGCGCCTTCACCGGCGTCATGACCGAGACCGGCATGATCAAGGCCATGGCCGATTCCATCCTCACCGTCCTGCCGCCGCAGGTCGGGCCGTTCCTGGCCCCCATCACGGCCCTGATCAGCATCCCGGCCAACTTCCTGCTCTCGGCCGACGCCTGGTACTTCGGCGTCCTGCCGGTCATCGCCGAATCCGCCGCCCCCTACGGCGTCACCGCCGAACAGATCGGCCGCGCCTCGCTGATGGGCGGCCCGGTGCATTCGCTCAGCCCGCTGGTGGCCGCCGTCTACCTGAAATGCGCCCTGCTCGACATCGAGTTGGCCGACCTGCAGCGCTACGCCTGGAAATACGCGCTGGGCCTCTGCGGCGTGCTGATCGCCGCAGCCCTGCTGCTTGGCGTCATTCCGCTGGCAGCCGGCTAGCCTATCGAGCCGGGCTCGGCGCCGATGGTGTCGTTCGGGGTGTGAGCGTCGTCGACCAGGCCGGCGGCCAGCACGCAGGTCACGCCGTCCGGCCCGAAGGTCAGCTCGGCCCGGCCGCCCGGCTGGTTGGCAAAGGCGCTGCGCAGCATGCGGGAACCGAATCCGGTGCGGGTCGGCTGGGCCACCGGTGGCCCGCCATGCTCCTTCCAGACCAGCACCAGATGCCGCGCGCCGTTGCCGTCGTGGGCCAGGTTCCAGCCGATATCGACCTGGCCCCCGGCGGTGCTGAGCGCGCCGTACTTCAGGGCGTTGGTGACCAGTTCGTGCAGCGACATCGACAGGGTCACCGCCTGCGACGGATGCAGCCGCACCGGCGGGCCGTCGAGATTGAAGGGTGACGGCGTGCGGTCGTGCGGCGCCAGCACGTCGCCGATCAGCACGTCCAGGTCGGCGCCGGCCCAGCTCTCGCTGACCAGCACATTGTGCGCACGGGCCAGGGCGATCAGCCGCTCGGTCAGGTCGTCACGCACATGGCCGTCGACACCGGCGCTGCGCAGGGTCTGCTCGACGATCGACTGCACCGTGGCCAGGGTGTTCTTCACCCGGTGGTTCAGTTCGTTAAGCAGCAGAACCCGCTGGTCCTCGGCTTGCTTGGCCGACGTCTCGTCGCGGAAGATCTTGACCAGCTGCTG
>SDZP01000333.1 GCA_004144935.1 Caulobacteraceae bacterium
ATCCTCTACGGGACGGCCCTGGCCATCATGCAGCTCTACAATATCAGCCGCGAGACCCACACTGAGAACCTGCGGATCATCGCCGCCAAGGCGCAGGCGGCCGAGGCGGCGGATATCGTGCCGTAGGCCGGCGGTGCGTTAAGCCCCGCCCGCCTCGGTGATGGCGCTATAGACCAAGGTCCGCAGCTCCCGCCGCACGGGGTAGGCGGAGCTGGGCAGGAGCTGAGTGAGGAAGACCACGGCCAGGTCTTCCTCGGGGTCGACCCAGAAGAAGGTGCTGGCGGCGCCACCCCAGAAGTACTCGCCCTTGCTGCCCTGGAGCATGGTGGCGGCCGGGTCGATGGTGACCCCGAAGCCGAGACCGAAGCCCACGCCGGCGTAGGTCGCCTCGCTGAACAGGCTCTTGGACATCTGGGTGAGGTCCTTGTTGCCCGGCAGGTGGTTGGCGCTCATCAGCTGGATGGTCTTCGGGCCCAGCAGCCGCACGCCGTCCAACTCGCCGCCGTTCAGCAGCATGCGGGCGAACTTCATGTAGTCGTCCGCGGTCGAGACCAGGCCGCCGCCGCCCGACAGGAAGCTGGGATGCTTCAGGTAGGGGCTCTTCTTGGGGTCGTCCTGCAGCTGCGGCTTGGCGGCGATCGGCAGCTTGGAGCCCAGCGCGCCCACGGCGTAGCAGGCGGTGAAGCGGTCGAGCTTGTCCTTCGGCACGCTGAAGGCGGTGTCGTTCATGCCGAGCGGTTTGAAGATCCGCTCCTCGAAGAAGACGTCGAGGGTCTGGCCGCTGAGGATCTCGACCAGCCGGCCGACGATGTCGGTGGAGACCGAATAGTTCCAGGCCTCGCCCGGCGAGAACTGCAGGGGCACGCCGGCCAGGGCGGTGACGGTTTCGGCCAGACCGGCGCCGTGGAAGCCTTCGCCGAGCTTGAGCTTGCGATAGGCGGCGTCGATGTTGCCCTGCTGCTGGAAGCCGTAGGTCAGGCCCGAGGTGTGGCGCAGGAGGTCGATGACCAGCATCGGCCGCTCGGCGGGTTTGGACTGGAAGGTCTCCAGATAGCCGCCGTTGTAGACCCCCAAGTCCTTCCATTCCGGAATATACTTGCTCACCGGATCATCGAGGGCGGCCAGGCCTTCCTCGACCAGCATCATGAAGGCGACCGAGGTCACCGGCTTGGTCATCGAATAGATGCGGAAGATGTCGTCGCTCTTCAGCTTGCGCTCGCGCTCCCGGTCGGCGAGGCCGAGGACGGTCTCATAGGCCAGCTTGCCGCGGCGCCAGACCTGGACCTGGGCGCAGGGCAGTTTGCCGGACTGGATGTAGCGCTCGTCGAGGAAACTCTCGATGCGGCCGAGGCGTTCGGAAGACAGGCCAAGCTTTTCAGGTTTGGTCACGGGGCGCTCCTCACAGCTGTTCATCGTCTCGACCCTTATCGAAGGGCCGGTATGGGGCAACCCAAACTTTACGAGATTGCGCGAACATGGATCTCAAACAGGGAATGGTAAACGCCATGAGCCGCAACGACGGCGGGATCGATGCGGAGGCCGCGCAGTGGTTCTTCGCCAGCAGCGACGACATCTTCCTGGTCGTTCGCAGCGGCCTGATCGACCGCGTCAATCCGACCTGGACCAAGCTGACCGGTTGGAGTGAGGCCGAGGTCACCGGCCAGCATTTCAGCGACTTCGTCCACCCCGACGAGCAGGAGAGCATCGCCGAGATCGTGCGATCCCTGGTCGAGAAGGGACATGCCCTCTGCGAACACCGCCTGAAACTGAAGTCGGGCCGCTGGCTTTGGGTGCGGGCCAAGAGCAAGCTGGGCGAGGACGGCGTCGCCCTGGTGGTGCTGCAGGATATCACCGAGAGCCGCCGCCTGGCCAAGCAGGGCGCGCGGGCGACACGGACCAACGATCTGCTACGTGAAGAGGCCGGCATCTTTGTCTGGCGGTTCGATCCGCGCACTAACCGCTATGCCGTCGACGACGACCTGGGCAAGGCCGGGGCGCCGGGGACCAGTGGCCGGCGGCAGCTGACCGCCGAGGAGATGAACGCCGAAGTCCATCCGGATGATCAGGGCCGGGTAGCGGAGAATTTCATCCGCACCATCATGACCGGCGAGCCGCGAGTAGTGGAGTACCGCCACTTCCGGGCCGAAGGCGGATGGGCGCGGCTGCGGGCCGCCTGGCGCGGCGCCCATCAGCAGGAGAACGGCCATTGGGAGGTGGTCGGTATCACCCAGGACGTCACCGAACTGGCCGAAGCCCGCGACGCCGCCCTCACCGCCGCCGAGGTGAAGGCGCAATTCCTGGCCAATATGAGCCATGAGATCCGCACCCCGATGAACGGGGTGCTGGGAGTGCTGCACCTGCTCAAGCACGAGGCGCTGTCGGAGGATGGCCGGAGCCTGCTCCAGGAAGCGCTCGGCTGCGGGGCCATGCTGGCCGAACTGCTCAATGACATCATCGACTTTTCGCGCATCGAGGCCGGCAAGCTGGACCTCTGCCCCGAGCCCATCAGGCCCGCCGACCTGCTCGAAAGCGTCGCCTCCCTGCTGGCCCAGCAGGCCCGCGACAAGGCCCTCTACCTGAAGGTGGAGAGCGAGGACTGCGGCTGGGCCATGGTCGATCCGGTCCGCCTTCGGCAGGTGCTGTTCAACCTGATCGGCAACGCCGTGAAGTTCACCGCCCATGGCGGCGTCACCCTGCGGCTGAAGAGCGACGGCGGGGGCGCGGACCGCAGCCTGATCTTCGAGATCGCAGACACCGGCATCGGCATCGAGGCCGAGGCCCAGGACCACATGTTCGAGCGCTTCCGTCAGGCCGACGGTTCCGCCACCCGGCGCTTCGGCGGCTCTGGCCTTGGTCTCGCCATCGCCCGGGGTCTGGTCGAGCAAATGGGCGGGTCCATCGGCCTGGACAGCACGCCCGGCCAGGGCTCCATCTTCCGGGTCGAGATCGCCGGGCCGGTCTGTGAGGCGCCGGCCGCCGAGGTGTCCGAGGACGACGACGGCATGCTCGGCGGACTGCGGGTGCTGGTGGTCGAAGACAACGCCACCAATCGCCTGATCGCCACCCGCCTGCTCGAGCATCTGGGAGCCAGCGTCACCACCGCCGACGACGGGGCCCAGGGCCTGGATGCGGCGGGCCGGCAGGCTTTCGACCTGATCTTCATGGACATCCAGATGCCAGTGATGGACGGGCTGGCCGCCACCGCCGCCATCCGCGCCCTGGACGCTCCGGCGGCGCGGACCCCGATCATCGCCATGACCGCCAACGCCATGGCGCATCAGGTCGAGAGCTACATGGCCGGCGGCATGAATGGTTGGATCGCCAAGCCGCTTTCCCCCGCCGCCCTGGTGCGGACGGTGGCGGAGGTGCTGGCCCAGGACTGGATGGAGGTCGAGGCCGGCCGCTGCGCTACCGACGGGTAGAGCTTTTTCGAAAATGCGGTAGCGGACGGCGCGACGGCGGCTCTAGAGTGACCGACCTGGCCCCGATTTGAGCGCTCGCACGCCCCCTGATGACCGAGACCGCCCTTCCGATCACGCCCGACGGGGGCGCGCCTCCCGCCACCGCCCGCTATGCGGCGCGGCGCGAGGCCATCCTGGTGGCGGCGACCGGCATCCTGAACCGCCAGGGGGTCAAGGGCATGACCCTGGCCGGGGTGGCGGCCGAGGTGGGGCTGATCACCACTTCGGTGACCTACTATTTCCGCCGCAAGGAGGACCTCGCCGCCGCCTGCTTCCTGCGCGGCATCGAGGCCTTCGAAGACCTGGTCACCCGCTCGGCCGGGGCGCCGGATGCGCGTAGCCGCCTGGACCTGTTCCTCGAGCTGTTTTTCGACCTGTCGCGCCGCGTCCGGCTGAAGGAGGCGCCGC
>SDZP01000334.1 GCA_004144935.1 Caulobacteraceae bacterium
GGAGGAGTTGGCGCGTTGGCCCTGGGCGATGGCCCAGATGGCGCCGTTGTCTTTCGCGGAAGCGACCTTCTTGCCGGTGTTGATCCGGCCTTGGACCTGGTCGAGTTCGCGGTTGGTGGAGTTGAGGTTCTGCAGGGCGACCATTGCGCCCGTATTCGTGTTCACGCTGTTCAGCGCCATGACGATAGTTCCTATTCAAGGTGTCCGACGTCATTTTGACGGTCGGGAGCGTTTTGCTCGGAGACCACCGGTGCAATAGGCGGGCCAGATCGGCAGGATTGGCCGTCAGGCAGAAGTCACTGAAATCTATACGTTATAGGTCTGTTAGGCATGCCCTCGACCGGCAGCTTCTGCCGGGCGGTAGGGCCTGTCGGCAAAACCTGCCTAGGGCGGCCCGGCAATTACCGACCGGCGGGTCGGCGCCTGGCGTCCCTAGCGGTCGTGGGGGGCGATCTTGAGGCCCAGGACTTCCGGATCGATGGTCAGCGCGTTGGTCAGGGCCTCGCCCTGCGGCTCGCGGAAGTTCTTCAGCGAGGCGCTGAAGATGGCTTCCTCGGCCTCCAAGGAGACGGTGATCGGGCCGGGGGTGAGGCCCTGGGTCGCGAGGATCCGGCGGAAGCGGTCGGCCGTCGCGCCGGGGCCGCGGCGCAGCCGCAGGGTGATGTCGACGAGGGTCTTCTGCGGCAGGCGCGCCTCGGTGAAGTGCACCCCGGCCAGCACGATGACGGTGGCCACGGCGCCGATCACCGCCAGGGCGTAGAAGCCGACCCCGAACAGGATGCCCAGCGAGGCGGTGATCCAGAGGGAGGCGGCGGTGGTAAGGCCGCGGATGTTGAAGCCCTCGCGGAAGATCACCCCGGCCCCCAGGAAGCCGATGCCGGTCAGCACGCCATGGGCCATGCGGACCGGGTCGATGCGGATGATCTCCACCGGGGTGTCGGTGAGCCAGCGGATCTGGTGCACCGCCGCCAGCATGAGGAGGGCGGAGGACAGGGAGACCAGGATGTGGGTGCGAAAGCCCGCCGGACTGGATCGGTATTCGCGCTCGAAACCGATGGCGGCGCCGGCGGCGATGGCGCCGATGATGGGCAGGAGAATGTCGAGATGGAGCCAGCTCATGGGCTGGGAAGCTACGGACCGGCCTGGCGGTTCCGTCTCAAAAGGTCTGCCGGGCGGTTCGACTTGCGAGGAACCGCCCGGCGTCGCGACATTAACCGCGGAACAGCGACAGGATGGTCTGCGGGGTCTGGTTGGCGATGGAGAGAGCCTGGACCCCCAGCTGCTGCTTGGTCTGCAGAGCCTGGAGCTTGGCGCTTTCCTTGGCCAGATCCGCATCCACCAGGTTGCCCACGCCCGCATCGATGCTGTCTTGCAGCTTTCCGATGAAGGTGTTGTGCGTCTCGTAGGCTTTCGCCTTGGTGCCGAGACGCGCGAGCGCGCTGCTGACGTTGGAGATGGAGGTGTTGACCGTCGTGATCATCGCGGCCGCCGTGGTGACCGTACCAATGGTGCCGGTCGTGGCGACAGTGACGATCGATCCGCTCAGCGCCATGACTTCTGGGTTCACGGTCAGCTTCGAGGATCCGTCCGAGTTGGCGAGGGCGGCAATGGCCGTGGCGCCGGTCTTCAGCAGGTTGACCCCGTTGAAGTCAGCGTTGGTGACCGCCTTGCTGATCTGATCGCGCAAGGCCTTGAAGTCCTCGTTCAGCTGCGAACGGGCGTTGGTGTCGAGACTGCTGTCCGACGCCGCGAGAGCCTTCTCCTTCATCTGCGACAGCAGGTCGGAGACCGATTCACCGCCAGCGAGGGCCACGTCGATCGCGGAAGTGCCGCGATTGAGCGAATCCCGCACGGCATTGAGAGCGTTCGACGAAGCACGCTGGCCCTGGGCGATAGCCCAGATGGCGCCGTTGTCCTTGGCGTTCGCAATCCGCTTGCCGGTGTTGATGCGGTTCTGGGTCTGACCGAGCTCCGTGTTGGTCGCGTTGAGATTTTGCAGCGCCACCATGGCGCCGACGTTGGTGTTGACCGACAAAGCCATCGGTTGTCCTTCCATTCTGGAGGGGTTGATCCGGCATTCACCGGCGAGCCTTCTGGCCCGGGCCCAACGTCGCAAAACCCGGGCCACGGCGAGCGAACATCGGTCGGGTTTAACTGTTTGCTTTTATTGGAATATTTGGCCTGCACCCAGCTTGAGCAGACGGGCGCGACAGCTCATCGGCAAAATCTGCCCGGTCGTTTTGTGGGGGTGCAGAGTCAAGGCGCCAGTAACCCTGCGCGGGGCCTGCGACCAACCACCTCACCCTGCCAGCCGCCGGTTAAGAGGCGATCAACGCGGCCCGGCCGGGGCGGTCAGGCCGGGTCGAAGCGGCGCAGCAGCTCGGCCAGCTCCGGCTCGGCGACGGCGTCGGCGGCCTCGTCGGGCGAGGCCCAGCGGCGGTCGCGCTCGGCGGCCTCCGGCCAGTCTGGGCGGTCGGTGGTGACCTCCAGGGGGTAGAGCTTGACCCGGCAGAGGCGGTCGGTCCCGTCCTTCAGCCGCTTGACGTAGGTGAAGGCGCCGATCGGGGCGGGGGCGATCAGGCCCTTCACCCCGGCCTCTTCCCAGGCCTCGATGGCGGCGGCCTCGGGGTCGGAGCGGCCGGTCATCGGCCAGCCCTTGGGCACCACCCAGCGGCGGGTCTCGCGGCTGGTGATCAGCAGGATCTCAAGCGCGCCGCTGAAGCGTCGCCGCCAGGGCAGGGCCCCGACCTGATGGGCTGGCGCCCTGCCCTTCGCCTCGGTCCCCTTCACTTGAGGAACAGGCCGCCCAGCAGGCAGGCGGCGGCCCCCATGGCGGCGGCGGCGGGCATGGTGATGAACCAGGCGGTGACGATGCCCCGGGCCACGTTCCAGCGCACGGCCGAGGCGCGGCGGGCCGCCCCCACCCCGACAATGGCGCCGGTGATGGTGTGGGTCGTCGAGACCGGGATGCCCATGGACGTAGCCATGAACAGGGTGATGGCCCCGCCGGTCTCGGCGCAGAATCCCTGCTGCGGGCTCAGCCGGGTGATTTTTGAACCCATGGTATGGACGATACGCCAGCCCCCAAACAACGTTCCCAGCGCAATCGCCGCCTGGCAGGTGATGACCACCCAGAAGGGCACGTGGAATTCGCCGTGCAGCATGCCGCGCGAGTAGAGCAGCACGGCGATGATGCCCATGGTCTTCTGGGCGTCGTTGCCGCCGTGGCCGAGGCTGTAGGCGCTGGCCGAGATGAACTGCAGGCCGCGGAACACCCGGTCGGCGAAGTGCGGGTTGGCGCGCACGAACAGCCAGCTGACGATGAGCACCAGGATCAGGGCCAGCAGGAAGCCGACGGCCGGCGACAGGAAGATGGCCAGCACCGTCTTGGTCACCCCGCCGATGACCACCGCCCCGAACCCGGCCTTGACGATGCCGGCCCCCAAGAGGCCGCCCACCAGGGCGTGCGAACTGGACGAGGGGATGCCGCGCAGCCAGGTGATGACGTTCCAGGCGATGGCCCCGACCAGGGCCCCGAAGATGACCTTGTCGCTGATCACGTCGGCCGAGATGATGCCCTTGCCGATGGTGCCGGCCACATGGAGGCCGAAAAACAGGAAGGCGATGAAGTTGAAGAAGGCAGCCCAGCCGACCGCATAGATGGGCGGCAGCACCCTCGTCGCGACGATGGTGGCGATCGAGTTGGCGCTGTCGTGCAGGCCGTTCAGGAAGTCGAACAGCAGGGCGACGCCGATCAGGAAGACCAGGACGATGAGGGCGGCGTCCATGTCAGCGCTGCGCCCGACTAGCCCTCCCCCTCAATGGGGGAGGGTTGGGCG
>SDZP01000335.1 GCA_004144935.1 Caulobacteraceae bacterium
GATGCGGCGCGGCCAGGCCGACGAACCCGACCACCCCGGCGGCGGCGACGGCGGCTCCGGTCATCAAGGCGGCCCCAGCGACGGCGGCGGTGCGCAGGGCGGCCATCGGCAGGCCGCTGAGCGCCGCTGTCTCCTCGCCGAGGGTCAGCATGGTCAGGCCCCGCGCCGACCACAGGCAGAGCGCCGCGCCGAGGGTCATCGGCGGCAGGGCCCGCAGGATGTCGCCGTAGTCGCGGTTGGCCACCGAGCCCAGCAGCCAGTTCATCACCTCCGCCGTGGCCACCGGCGACGGCGAGAAGTTGAAGATCAGGGCGGTGAGGGCGCCGCCGAGCGAGGACAGGGAGACGCCCAGCAGGATCAGCGCCTCGGGCTCGCGGAAACGGGCGGCGAGCCCCGAGACCAGCAGGCCGGCCGCCAGGGCGCCGACCAGGGCTCCGGCCTCCACGGCGCCCAGGACGGCCGACAGGCCAAGCGCGATGGTCAGGGCGGCGCCGAGGCCGGCGAAGGCGGAGACGCCGAGCACGCCGGGATCGGCGAGCGGATTGCGCAGCAGGCCCTGCAGAGCCGCCCCGGCGAGGCCAAGACCGCCTCCGATCAGGGCCGCCATCAGGGCGCGCGGCAGGCGGATGGTCCACAGCACCTCGCCGGGGGGAGAGGCCGGGTCCGTGAAGGCCTGGGCGTACTGGGCCGGGCTGAGCAGGGTCTCGCCCAGCAGCAGACCGGCCAGCAGGACGAGCAGCAGCAGGCCGCAGAGGACAAGACCGGCGGTCCGGGTCACTCTTTTGCATCCTTGGGCGGCGCGGCCCGGGCCAGGGTTTCGACCCCTTCGGCGGCGAACCAGCCGGGGCAACTCAGCACCGAGGCCGGCAGGCTGGCCAGGGTGCGGTCCGGCAGGCGCTTCTGCAGGGCCTGGTGACGCCCCATGCCCCAGCGCTCGAAGGCGGCCGACAGGCGGTCGAAGAAGCCCAGCACGAAGCCGCGCGGCGGGCCCAGCACCACGTCCTCCAGCCGCACCGGCGCGAAGCCGGCCTGCGGCGCGGCGTTGGCGATGCCGGCGGCGGCGAGGATGCGGTCGATGAAGGTCCCCTGCCCGGCCGTATAGCCGCTGGGCGTCAGGTACAGGCCAGGGCGACCCTTCCAGGCATTGGCGGAGACGGCCAGCCGGCGGTCCATGTCGGCGACGATGGCCTCGCCGCGCGCCGGCTGGTCCAGGGCGGCGGCGACGGTGCGGACATTGGTCCGCACGCCGTCGAAATCGGTGGCGTCCTCGATCTTCACCACCCTGACGCCATGGGTCGCCAGGGCCGCTTCCAGCCGGGCGTCGCCGCCCCAGTAGCGGACGGCCAGGGTCGGGCGGGCGGCCAGGATGCTCTCGGTCGTGATCCGCCGTTGTGGCAGGCCGACGGCGAGGGCGCGGAGGTGGGAGTCGGCGTCGTCCGCACGGTAGCTGAGGCCGACGATGGTCTCGCGGGGGCTGAGGGCGACGACGTACTGGTCGGCGCACTGGTCGAGGGAGATGACGCGGGGGCTGGCGTGGGTGGGGGCGGCCATGCTCGCCAGGACGCCGGCAAACAGGACTGTCGTGCACTTGCTCGCCATCAGACCGCCCCGAACGCCATAGCGGCTGATAGCCAACCCGGGGCGCAGTCTCAACCGATTAGCCGCGCGTCGCTCCCTTCTCCCCTTGCGGGAGACGGTGTGGGCGAAGCCGACGGATGAGGGGTCGCACCGGCCTACAAGGCGCGCGTGGCTACCGCCTCATCGCAGCTTGATGACCTATCGACCCCTCATCCGGCCCTCCGGGCCACCTTCTCCCGCAAGGGGAGAAGGGAGTCCTGAGGCCAATCAGCAGAGATTCAGTCCGCCACCAGCCCGTGCAGCATGCCGTCCAGCAGCACCTGGCGCAGCTCGGTGCTGTCGGCCCAGGTGAACTTGGGCTTAGTGATGATCAGCGACACCAGCCCGTGGCAGGAGGCCCACAGCACCTGGGCGGCGCTTTCGGCCGAGCCGGTGCGCAGGCGCCCGGAGGCGGCGATCTCGTTGACCACGTCGATGAACTTCTGGAAGCAGCGGTCGCCCAGTTCGGAGGTGGCCTCCGTCTTCTCCTCGGTCATCAGTCCGGTGTGGGCGCAGAACACCAGCTGATAGGCGTTGGGGTTCTCCAGCGCGAAGCCCATGTAGGCGTCGAGCATCATCCGCACCCGCACAACCGGGTCGATCGGCCGGCCCGACAGCTCGCTGTTGATCTCCAGCAGGCGGGTGATGGCCCCGTCGCTGATCTCCAGCAGGATCTCGTCCTTGTCCTTGAAGTGCATGTAGAGGGCGGTCGAGGAAACCCCGACCTCGTCGGCGATCTTGCGGATCGTCGCCCCCTGGTAGCCTTCGGCCAGGAAGATGCGCTGGGCGGCTTCGAGAATTTCGCCCCGCCGCATGTGCCCGTCGCCCTTCGGCTTTCTGGCGGAACGCTGCGGCTTCTTGAGAACCGTTGTCACTGGTTGTTTCCCCTCACTTTGGTCCCCGAACCGAACACTAAACGGGAATCACTTGAGCGGCGCAACACCCAGACGTTCCTGGCAGGATACTGGACCTTCGAAGCCCCTGCGGCTAATGCCCGCGCATGAGCAACCCCCGCGTCGCCGACGCCCCCATCCTGCTGACCACCAAGGGGTGGGCGGACTATGGCCTGATCGACAGCGGCCATGGCCGCAAGCTGGAACGCTACGGCACCTTCAAGGTCGTGCGGCCCGAGCCGCAGTGCCTGTGGGCCCCGCGCCTGCCGGAGGAACAGTGGGACAAGGCCGACGCCGTCTTCGACCCGAGCGACGAGGACGAGAACGGCCGCTGGCAGTTCGCCGGCAAGCCGCCGGTGCTGTTTCCGCTGTCCTGGCGGGAGGCGAAGTTCAACAGCCGCTTCACCAACTTCCGCCACCTGGCCTTCTTCCCGGAGCAGGCGGCCAACTGGGAATGGCTGGACGCCCGAATTCGCTCGTCGAAGCGGCAGCTGACCATCCTCAACCTGTTCGGCTACACCGGGGTGGCCAGCCTGGTGGCCGCCGCCGCCGGGGCCAAGGTCACCCACGTCGACGCCTCGAAGAAGTCGGTGGCCTGGGCCCGCGAGAACGCCATCCTGTCGAAGCTGGACGAGAAGCCGGTGCGCTGGCTGGTCGAGGACGCCCGCAAGTATGTACAGCGCGAACTGCGCCGCGGGGCGCAGTACGACGGCATCATCCTCGATCCGCCCAAGTTCGGACGCGGCCCGACCGGCGAGACCTGGCGGTTGTTCGAGGACCTGCCGGAGCTGTCGCAGCTCTGCACCGAGCTGCTCAGCCCGGACGCCTCCTTCATGCTGATGAACGCCTATGCGGCGCGCATCTCCGGCGCCTCGCTGTCCGGCCTGATGGCCGACCAGCTGAAAGGGCGCGGCGGAGTCATCGACTGGGGCGAGCTGGCGCTGGAGCAGGAGGACGGCGAGCGCCGCATCGGACTCAGCTTCTTCGCGAGATGGTCGAAGTGAACTTCCGGCAGGTCACGTCCCTGTCGAACGAGACGGTCAAGCACGCCCGGGCGCTGCACATGCGCAAGACCCGGGAGGAAAGCGGCCAGTTCCTCGCCGAGGGCCTGAAGATCATCACCGAGGCGGTCGACCAGGGCGTCGCGCCGGACGTGCTGCTGTTCGGCAAGGCCGCCGCCAGCCACCCGCTGCTGATCCGCGCCGCCGAGGCGACGATGGCGGCCGGCGGCGAGGTCATCGAGGTGACGCCGGAAATCCTCGAGAAGATCGCCCGCCGCGACAACGCCCAGCCGGCCCTGGCCATCTTCAAGCAGCGGT
>SDZP01000037.1 GCA_004144935.1 Caulobacteraceae bacterium
GGCGCCTTGGGCAGGTCCTTGGGCCCGGAACTCTACAGCCGCGACCTCAAGGACGCTTTCGCCTTCGTCGACGGCGCGCCCAAGGACCTGCCCAAGGCGCCCGAGAGCGGCATCAAGCTCGGCTTCAGCCAGCCCTACGACGCCCCGACGGGCCGCATCGCCCTGGTCGGCGCCCGCGTCGTCACCATGAAGGGCGATGAGGTCATCGAGGACGGCGTCATCGTCCTGAACGGCAACCGCATCGAGGCCATCGGCAAGCGCGGCGCCGTCAACGCTCCGGCCGACGCCAAGGTGGTCGACGTGGCCGGCAAGACCATCATTCCCGGCCTCATCGACGCCCACTGGCACGGTTCGATGGGTTCGGACGAGATCATCCCGCAGCAGAGCTGGATCAACTATGCCGCCCTGGCCTTCGGGGTGACGACGATCCACGACCCTTCTAACGACACCAGCGAGATCTTCGCCGCCAGCGAACTGGAAAAGGCCGGCGAGATCGTCGGCCCGCGCATCTTCTCCACCGGCACCATCCTCTACGGCGCGACCACCCCGTTCACCGCCAAGATCGATAACGCCGAAGACGCCCTGGGCCACTTGCGGCGCATGAAGGCGGCCGGGGCGTTCAGCGTGAAGAGCTACAACCAGCCCCGCCGCGACCAGCGCCAGCAGATCATCGCCGCCGCGCGACAGCTGGACATGTCGGTGGTGCCCGAAGGCGGCTCGCTGTTCGAGCACAACATGACCATGCTGATCGACGGCCACACCACTATCGAGCACTCAATCCCCGTCGCCGCCATCTACGACGACGTCCGCCAGTTATGGCCGCAGACCGACACCGCCTACACTCCAACCCTGATCGTCGCCTACGGCGGCGCCTGGGGCGAGCACTACTGGTACGAAACGACCAACGTCTGGGAGGACCCGATCCTCACCAAGTACGTGCCGCGCCGCATCCTCGACGCCCGCTCGCGCCGGCCGTTCAAGATCCCGCCTGAGGAGCTGAACCACATCAGCATCGCCAAGGTGGCCCGTGAACTGAACGATCTGGGCGTCCTGGTGCAGACCGGTGCCCACGGACAGCGCGAGGACCTCGGCCTGCACTGGGAAATCTGGATGATGGTCCAGGGTGGCATGAGCCCGCAGCAGGCCCTCCGCGCCGCCACCCTCAACGGGGCCAGGGCGCTGGGCATGGACCGCGACATCGGCTCGCTGGAGGCCGGCAAGCTGGCCGACCTGGTCATCCTCGACGCCAACCCGCTCGAGAACATCCGCAACACTCACGCCATCCGCTACACCATGGTCAACGGCCGGCTGTTCGACAGCGACATGAACGAGGTCGGCACGCGCCAGCGGGCCCGCAAGCCGTTCTGGCACCAGCAGGCCGGTGGCGAGACCTGGGGCGGGGCGACCACAACCGAAGCCGCGAGCCATACCGATGACTGACGCCAAGCCGACCTTCGAGGTCACCGACAACAGCAAGGACGGACGTTTCGAGGTGCATCTCGACGGCGACACCGCGTTTGCCGAGTACCGCCTGCTGGAAAGCGGGATCCTGTTTCCCCATACCGTCGTCCCACCGGCCTTCGAAGGGCGGGGCGTCGGCGGCGCCCTTGTGCGTCACGCCATGGCCTATGCCCGTGAGAAGGGGATGAAGGTCATCCCGGTCTGCACCTTCTTCGCCGGCTACATCGCCAAACATCCCGAGTTCCACGACCTCGTTCACCCCGATTATCGCAAGGCGCTGGGCATCTAAGTCCCGCCCACCAGAGGAAACTCCCATGAAGACCCGCATCACCGAACTCTTCGGCATCGAGCACCCGATCATCCAGGGCGGCATGCACTTCGTCGGCTTCGCCGAGATGGCGGCCGCCGTGTCCAACGCCGGCGGCCTCGGCATCATCACCGGCCTGACCCAGCGCACGCCAGAAGACCTGGCCAACGAAATCGCCCGCTGCAAGGAGATGACCGACAAGCCGTTCGGTGTGAACCTGACCTTCCTGCCGAGCGTCAACCAGCCCGATTACCCCGGCTACGTGAAGGCCATCCTCGACAGCGGCATCAAGGCGGTCGAGACGGCCGGCAACAATCCCGCCAAATGGCTGCCGCCGCTGCAGGAAGCCGGCGTCAAGGTGATTCACAAATGCACCTCGGTCCGCCATAGCCTGAAGGCCGAGGCGATCGGTTGCGACGCGGTCAGCGTCGACGGCTTCGAGTGCGGCGGTCACCCGGGCGAAGACGACGTTCCCAACATGATCCTGCTGCCCCGCGCCGCCGAGGAACTGAAGATCCCCTTCGTCGCTTCCGGCGGCATGGCCGACGCCCGGTCGTTGGTGGCCGCCCTGGCCATGGGCGCCGAGGGCATGAACATGGGCACCCGCTTCATCGCCACCAAGGAAGCGCCGGTGCATGAAAACGTGAAGCTGGCCATCGTCGCGGCCAGTGAGCTGGACACCCGCCTGGTCATGCGCCCGCTGCGCAACACCGAGCGCGTGCTGACCAACGTGGCGGTCGAGCGCCTCCTGCAAAAGGAGAAGGAGCTGGGCGCGAACATCAAGTTCGAGGACATTATCGAGGAAGTGGCAGGGGTTTATCCGCGCATCATGCTGGACGGCGAGATGGAGGCGGGGGCCTGGTCCTGCGGCATGGTCGCCGGCCTGATCCACGACATCCCGACCTGCAAGGAGTTGATCGACCGGATCATGAGCGAAGCCGAACAGATCATCCGCGGGCGCCTGGAAGGGTTCCTGGCGGCCTGACCTGGAATTTGAGCGCCGTCGGCAGCTTGCCGGCGGCGGCTCGATCTTCGGTCGGGTCAGAGGCCCGCGGCGCCGAACGACCAGACCAGCCAGGCGCCGACCGCCAGGAAGGTCCCGAAGGGCAGCCTGGTCTCAGCCGCAATCGACCCTCGCATCAGCCTGATGGCCAGAACGGCGCCCAGGCCCACGACAGACGCCCAGAGCACAACGCTGGGCAGGCCCTGCCAGCCAACCCAGGCGCCGATGGCCCCCAGCAGGATCGGGTCGCCGCCTCCCAGGCCCTCGCGACCCCTTATCCGCCGATAGGCGAAGGCCAGCAGCCAGAGGGCGGCGAACCCTGCCGCCGCGCCGATCAGATTATGAATCCAGGGCGTCTCCCGCTGCCCAAACAGCGAAAAGGCCACCGCCTGGACCAGCCCAACGGCGCCCAGCGGCAGGGTCAGCCGGGCTGGAAGCCAGAAATGCTCTGCGTCGATCACCGCGATGATCAGCAACCACCAGGCAAGCACGGCGCTGACCAGCGCCAGCGGCCCGTCGAAGGCTGCCGCCGACCAGACGCCCAGCGCCAGGCAGCCAAGCTCCATCAGCAGATAGCGGCGTGGAATGGCGACGCCGCAGGTCCGGCAGCGGCCGCGCAACGCCAGGAAGCTGAGGATGGGGACGAGGTCGATCGGTGACAGCGTTCTCCCGCAGGCGTGACAGGCCGACCGGCCGGCCAAGATCCCTCGATCCTCCGGCAGGCGCAGGCTGACCAGTCCCAGGAAGCTGCCGACCACCGGACCCAGCAGGACGGCGGCCAGATCCCATGGCCAGGTCACCTCAGCCGGCCTCGGCGTACCCGGCGTAGGAGTCCTTCAAGGTGGCGTGGTTGAGCAGCATCTCGGCCACCTGCCGTTGGCCGGCGCTGTCGAAGATGCGGGTCCGCACCCAGTAGGACTCGGTGCGCTTGCTCTGCGCCAGGGCGGCGATCTCCCGGCGCAGGACATACTCCTCGCCGACGAACAACGGCCCGTCGATCAGCCGGAGCTCCTGGTCGGCGAACAGGCCGACGGCCGGGCCCTTCACCGGGAACTTCGCCTGGTGGCTGGAGTACTCCGCCAGCACGCTGATCATCTCCAGCGGTATGATCGGACGGCCCCAGGGCGAGCCCTTGGAATACCAGTCGGAGGTCTCGGTGATGGCGGCGAGCTTCTGGTTCAGGCTGAAGGGGTAGAGGGCCCCCATGTGCTGGTCCGGATCCATCCGCACCCGCTCGTCGGCGGCGCCGGCCATCCCGACCTCGAGGTCTTCGAGAATCAGCAGCCTGCCAGCCGGCCGCAGCGTCGCCATCCGCTGCTCCAGCAGCGTCGGGCCGGCGTTCGGCCCCAGGCTGGCGCTGGCCTCCAGCACGGGCGTGCCGTCGGCCTTCTCGGCCCAGACCCGCGTGCTCCTGACCCCTTCGGCCGGGATCTCGGCGAAGGCCCGGACCTCCTCGCCCTCGACCACCATGTTCAGGTAGTGGGCCGAAATGCAGCCCTGCTCGAACCAGGCCCGGCCCCAGATCTTCTCCATCAGCGGCGGGAACAGGCTGAAATGGGTCGGACCCTCGATCGGCCCGGCCCGGAAGCCCAATTTCTCGGCCATGGCGTCGTCATGGATCGAGGCGTGGCCGCCGTATTCCTGATCGCCCAGCATCTGGCGAGGCGAGCGCAGCGGGCCGACGAGGGAGAGGGGGGTTTCGAAACTCACGGGGGGTCCTCAGGGCTGATGGCGGGGCAGGTGGAAGCGTCCGGTTCCGGGCGCTGCGGGTCAAGGGCGCCGGCGCCTCCCTGGACCGAGGCCGCCCATCGAGCGGGCGCCCTTCAACCCTTCAGGCTGGCGGGATCAGGCAGGAAGCGGGTGATTTCCGTCAGGAAGCGCTGCAACTGGTCGTGGTGCAGCCAGTGGCCCGCATTCTCGAACGAGACCACCGAGGCGTTCTGAAAATGGGCCGCCCGCCCGTCCTTGACCGGGTCGGAAGCCCAGCTGTCCTGGCCGACGCACAGCAGGGTGGGGCAGGTGATCTGGGCCCAGACGCCGTGGAGCTCCTCCTCGGACAGATCGCTGGGCTGCGGGGAGCGCAGGTAGTTGTCGAACTTCCAGCTGTAGGTGCCGTCCTCGTTGCGGCTGACGCCATGGATGGTCAGGTGCCGCGCCTGGTCTTCGCTGAGGTGGCTGTTTGCCGCCTGCATGCGTTGCAGGGCTTCATCGATGTTGACGTAGCGCTTGTGCTGGCGGGCGCTCAGAGCCCGGCGCTTCTCGATCCAGTCGCGCCAGCGTTTGCTCACCGGCGTCTTGCGCCGTTCGGCGTACATTTTCGGGCTTGGCCCAAGGCCCTCGATGGCCACCAGCGCGGTCACCTTCTCCGGATACAGGCCGGCATAGCGCAGGGCCACCGCTCCGCCGAGTGAGTGGGCTATGATCGAAACCCTTTCACGGCCCGACTGCTGGATGAGCTGGGCCAGGTCGTAGACCATGTAGGGCATCATGTAGGCGCCGTCCGGCGACCAGGCGCTGTCGCCATGGCCCCGCAGGTCCGGACAGATCACATGCCAGTCGCGCCGCAGCGCCCGCGCCACCCAGTCCCAACTGCGAGCATGGTCCTGTCCGCCATGCTGCAGGATCAGGGTCGGCGCGCCCGGATTGCCCCAGTCGAGGTAGTTGAGCCGCAGCCGCTGCGAGACGAAGCTGTGAGAGGTGGGGCCGGAGGCGTCGCCGAAGCTGGACTGGGCAAAGCTGGATGTGTCGCTCATGGCTCCCTCGTCTCAGAGCCGGGCGGGACTGGCAAGCGTCTGATGCCGGTGGCGCGGACGGGACGCCCCGTCAGGAGCTCGAAATCTCCCCTTAGGGGTCCAGGTTCGGGCTCTCGTTGCCCAGGAGCTTCAGCGCGTTGCCGAGCCGGCGCTCGGCCTTCTGGGCCGTCTCGCCCGTGAGAATGTCGCGAGCGCGCGACGCCAGCGCGCCAAGGCGTTCCGTAAACACCGTCCTTGTCCGCGTCGGGTTGGGCCGGTAGCCGAGGTTTCTCGGGACTGCAAAGGTGATCCCGGCGTTGACGCCAGGATGGTCAGGGCTGGCCGGCAGGCGGGCCAGGGCGGTGGCGACCGCCGCGCAGGCCTCCATCACCTCGACCGAGGCCAGCATCAGGGCGCTACGATCGTCCGGATCAGCGCAGGTGAAGGTCTGATCGAGCAGTTGCAGCATGGTCCCGTAGAGGGCGTTGCCAAGGTCCAGGAGGCTGGCCGCCGGCTCGGCCGTGATCCACACTCGCTCCAGGCCGTTGGCCGGCCCGCGCATCACCGGGTCGTGGGCTGCGGGCCACGCGGGTTCGAAATCCGGAGCCCGGGAGACAAGGTCGGCCCATTCGTCGCGGATCGACACGAAACGGTCGAAATGGCTCGCCTCGCGCGCGCCGCCCGATCCTTCGCCTTCTTCCTTGATATGTTCGATCACCGCCAGCGCGGACGCGAGGTCGGTGATCCGGCGCACGTTCGGCAGTTTTAGGATTTCGCTGTCCAGCTGGCCGGCGCCGGCCGGATCGATCAGCACCCCCTCGCCGATCATGGCCGTCACCTCGCTGAAGCCGTCGGCCAGGCTGTCGTAGAGTTCGCCGATGGTCCCATAATCCTCGGCCGACGGCGTGATGCGATCGCGCGGGGCTTCGCGGGCCGGGGCCTCCGGCTCGAACCCATCGGCCACCGGCACGTCGACGGCGTCGGCCCGTTCCAGAAAGATGAAGTGGTCGAGGGACGCCTTGTTGAACGGGGTCAGGCGGACCACGACCGAGGCTGACACATAGCCGGGCGAGGCAGGCAGGTTGGGGCGGTCAAAATGCGGCGCGCCGCCGATGGCGATGAGCAGATTGTTGACGCTGGCCAGATGGGCCATTTCCTCCAACGCCACCGTCAGGATGACCTTCCGCCAGCGCTCGACGGCCTCGCCCTGCTCGGCTGTCAGGCCGGGCTCGCCGGCGCGCTTGAGGCTGAAGGTCGCGTAGAGATAGGCGCAGAGCAGATCATGTTCGACCTCAGCCGCCTCGGTGAGGAGATGGATCAGGTGCTCGCGGGTCCTGATGCCCGTCCGGCGGGGTTTCATCGCGCGCTCAGGAGCATTCCGCCCGGCGCAGCGCGTCCAGCTCGACTGGACCGGACGGGCTGGTGAAGACAGGCAGTGAGCCGGGGCCTGACCGCTGGGAGACGCCGGAAATCTGGTGCTCTCCGCTGTCGTAGGCGGTCACCCGGCCATCCTGTTCGACCAGCAGGCGGCGCTTTTCCGGGAAGAAGGCATACCGGACCCCATCCTGGCCGCCGCTCGAGGTGGGGGCCCCGAGGTCCTCCGGCCACCATCGGGCTGTGCTCTCAAGCGAGGTGAGGGGCTCCAGCGGAGTCATGGGCTTCATAGGCTCCATAGCGGGTCCAGTCCTTCAGCAGAAATGTTGGGCGTTGGGGCCTTGGTCAGCCAAAACCGGTTCAGGATCTAGCCGACGGGCCGATGGCTCAGCGCAAAGTCGATCGCTTCGATGTCGACCTTAAGTTTCACGAGGTCCCGGACGCGCTCGTGATCGCCCGAAGTGGCCGCCGCGACCGCCGCCGGCCAGATGCTGGCTTCCAGGGCGCCGCGCAAGGCGACCAATTTTGCCGCAACGGCGTCAGCATCGTCACTCATCGTTCCATCCTCTTTGAGAGGTGTGACAACGATGGGCGGACGACAAAGGTCCGTCGGCGGCGCCAGAAGTTTCGGACGAAGGCGGTGAGCTCAGCTCTTTGGTTTGCCGAGTTCGCGCCAGCCGCCCTCTTCCAGCTTCACCGCGAACTTTTTGGCCGCCGCCTCGATGCGTTTCCAGGCCTGGTCACGCTCCGCGTCCGTCACGTTCTTCACCTGGTTGAAGCGGGCGACCGCGTTGCGGACGTGGTCGGCGTCTTCCAGCGGCTCCTTGCGCTGCTTGGGAAAGGCGTACTGGCGGGCGTCCAGGTGTTCGCGATCGGACTGATCGAGCTTGGTCATGGTGATCTCCGCTGAGCTGGTCCAGGTCCAAACGGCTGGAAACAGCGGCGGCTCCAGCCAAGGAGGCCGGGCTTGAATCTGGCCGGGAAAGCCGGCTGGCGGACAGGGTGGGATTCGAACCCACGGTGGGCTCGCACCCACGGCGGTTTTCAAGACCGCTGCCTTAAACCGCTCGGCCACCTGTCCTCAGGAGCGGGACCGGCGCTATAGCAGCCGGGGTCGTGTCAAAACAGCCATTTGCACGCCGTTAACTTAAAACGAAGAGCGTCGCTGCGATCCTCCTGGCTTCAAACGGGTGGAGGCGCTGATGCGGCGCGAGCGCTGGAAGCGGGGAGGGGGTCTTGCCCTGGCCCTGGTGGCCGCGGCCAGTCTGGCCGCCTGCGCCACGCCGCGCCTGTCGCCGCGAATCTCCGAGGGCCGACCGCCGCCGAAGTCGGGCGACCGCCTGCCGGGCACCATGCGGCCCTACCAGGTGCGCGGCGTCTGGTACACGCCGCGCGAACAGCCCAACTACAACGAAGTCGGCATGGCCAGCTGGTACGGCCAGCAGTTCCACAACCGCCAGACCGCCAACGGCGAGATGTTCGACATGTGGGTGATCTCCGCCGCCCACAAGACCTTGCCGCTGCCCTCGATCGTCGAGGTGACGAACCTCGACAACGGCAAGAAGATCAAGGTGCGGGTCAACGACCGTGGGCCCTTCGTCGACGGCCGGATCATCGACATGTCGCGGGCCGGCGCCGACGCGCTGGGCTTCTCCGGCAAGGGGATGGCCAGGGTGCGGGTCCGCTACGTCGGGCCGGCTCCGGCGCGGGGCAAGGATCGCACGCTGCAGTACGCCGGGCTGGCCAGGGACGCCGAGCCGCGCGCCGTCTCCCTCCCCCGCGGCGGCGACGAATGGATCGTCCAGGCCGGCGCCTTTGCCGAGCGCGACAATGCCGAGCGGGCCGTGTCCTCCCTGCACGACGTCGGCCGGGCCAGGATCGTGCCGCTGAAGCGCGATGGCCGCACCCTCTACCGCGTGGTGATTGAATCCGGCCGCGATGTCGTCGGCGCCGGCCGGCTGCGGGACCAGGTGGCGCAGCTGGGCTTTCCCGACGCGAAGTTGATCGCCGAGCGCTAGACAGGACGAGCGGTTCAGCCGATGGGTTGGCCTCATGTCCCGTGGATTCTTCATCACCTTCGAGGGCGGCGAGGGCGCCGGCAAATCGACCCAGATCCGGCGTCTGGCCGAGCGTCTGAAGGAGCTCGGCCATGCCGTGGTGCTGACCCGTGAGCCCGGCGGATCGCCCGGCGCGGAGGCCATCCGCGACATCGTGCTGAACGGCCCGCCCGAGCGCTGGTCGGCGGTGACCGAGACGCTGCTGATGTACGCCTCGCGCCGTGATCACATCGAGCGGGTCATCCGCCCGGCTCTGGAGGCCGGCAAGGTGGTGCTCTGTGACCGTTTCGCCGACTCCACCCGCGCCTATCAGGGGGCCGGCGGCCAGGTCGACAGCCGGCTGATCGACGTCCTGGAGGCAACCGTCCTCGAGGACGTCCGCCCCGACCTGACTCTCATCCTCGATCTGCCGGTCGACCAGGGCCTGTCCCGCGCCCTGAGCCGGGGCGGCGGCGAGGACCGGTTCGAGGCCAAGGGCGCCGCCTTCCACGAGCGCCTGCGCCAGGCCTTCCTGGAGATCGCCCGCAAGGAGCCAGAGCGCTGCATCGTGCTGCCCGCCGACCGGACGCCGGAGGCGGTCGAGGCCGATATCCGGGCCGTGGTGGAGCCGCGCCTGGAGCGGGTGGATGGCTGAGCGCCTGCGCCATCCCCGCGACACCGCCCATCTCAAGGCGCAGGAAGCCCAGGAGGCGGCCTTCGTCTCGGCGCTGGAGAGCGGTCGGCTGCATCACGCCTGGCTGCTGACCGGGCCCGAAGGGGTCGGCAAGGCCAGCTTCGCCTATATGGCCGCCCGCCGCCTGCTGGGCGCGCCGCACGACGGGGAGGGCGGCCCCCTGTCGTCCAGCCTGCAGAGTACAGCGGCCCGGCTGATGGCCGCCAAGAGCCATCCCGACTTCATGGTGCTGGAGCGGATGGGCGAGGACGGCAAGCCGCGCAAGGTGATCCCGGTCGACGAGGCGCGCCAGTTGCCGGAATTCTTCTCCAAGTCGCCGGCCCAGTCGCCCTACCGTGTCGCCATCATCGACGCCGCCGACGACCTGAACGTCAATGCCGCGAACGCTATCCTCAAGACCCTGGAGGAGCCGCCGCCGCGCGGGGTTCTGTTCCTGGTCAGCCATGCGCCGGGCCGGCTGCTGCCGACCATCCGCTCGCGCTGCCGCACGCTTGCGTTTCGCGTGCCCGACCCCGAGACCGCCGAGACCATCGTGCGCGAACAGTCGGGGCTTGATGGCTATGACACCGCCCGCCTGGTCCGGATGGCCGGGGGATCGCCCGGCCTGGCCCTGAAGATGGCGGACCTCGGCGTGCTGAAGATGGACGACACTGCCCACGAACTGCTCAACCACCTGAAACACCCCGATCCCGCGCCGCTCCTGGCCATGGCCGACAGCTTCCGGGGCGCGGAAGGCGCTGAGCGGTTCCAGATGCTGTTCGAACGGCTGAGCGACCGGGTGCGGACAATGGCCGTGGAGCAGGCGATGAGCGGGCAGGGGGACGACCTCGACCGCTGGGCCGATGTCTGGGATGTTCTGGAGCGCCTGCCGCGCGAGGCCGAAGCGCTGAACCTGGACCGCGCCGACAGCTTCTGGACGGCCGTTCGGGCCCTGAGAGCCGCCGCCGCCTGATGCTTATCGACAGCCACGTCAACCTGCACGCCCCCCAGTTCGCCGACGACCAGGCCGAGGTGATCGACCGCGCCCGCGCCGCCGGCATCGGCCTGATGGTTACCATCAGCGACAAGATCAGCAGCTTCGAAGCGGTGCACGCCATCGCCATGGCCCATGACGACATCTGGGCCACGGTCGGCACACATCCGCACGAAGCCAAGGAAAATCCGTCTCTTAAGGCGGAAGAGCTGATCGCCCTGGCCCAGAGGCCGAAGGTGATCGGGATCGGCGAATGCGGCCTCGACTTTCACTATGACTTCAGCCCACGCGACGTGCAGGCGGCCGTGTTCCGCCAGCACGCCATCGCCGCCCGCGAGACCGGCCTGCCGCTGGTCGTCCATACCCGCGAGGCGGACGAGGTCATGGGCGACATCCTGGAGGACGAATACGCCGCCGGGCCGTTCAAACTGCTGATGCACTGCTACACCAGCGGCCCTGAACTGGCCCGCCGGGCGGCGGCGCTGGGCGCCTGGTTCTCGGTCTCCGGCATCGCCACCTTCAAGGCGGCGCAGGACGTGCGCGACACCATCGCCGGGATCATGCCGGCCGACCGCATCATCCTCGAAACCGACTGCCCCTATCTGGCCCCTGTGCCCATGCGCGGTCGCCGCAACGAGCCGGCTTATCTACCTCATATCCTTGAGAAACTGGCCGAGATCCGGGGCTGGACCCGGGACGAGGCCGAGCAGCGCACCGAGGATGCCTTCTTCGCGCTGTTCGGCAGGATACCTCGGCCGTGAGCGACCGGCTGGAGTTCACCCTCCTGGGGTCCGGCTCGTCGGGCGGCGTGCCGCGGGCGGATGGCAATTGGGGCGTCTGCGACCCGGCCGAGCCCCGGAACCGCCGCCGCCGTTGCTCGCTGCTGGTGCGACGCCGGGGGGAGGGGGCCGGCCCCACCACGACTCTCGTCGTCGACACCTCGCCGGATTTTCGAGAGCAGGCGATTTCTGCGCAGGTTCAGCGACTTGACGGCATTCTCCTGACCCATGACCATGCCGATCAGACCCACGGCCTGGACGACGTCCGCGCCTTTGCGCTGAACCAGCGCGCCCGCATCCCGACCTGGATGGACGACCATACCTGGGCCCGCCTTGAAGCCCGCTTCCGTTACATCTTCCACAGCCAGGGCGGCTATCCGGCCATCGCCGAACTGCGGCCGATGCCAGGCCTGGGCGTGGCGTTCGAGGTCGATGGGCCCGGCGGGGCGATTCCGGCGGTGGCGTTCGAGGTCGAGCACGGCGAGATCAGCGCCCTGGGATATCGTTTCGGATCCGTGGCTTACACGCCAGACGTCAACGGCCTGCCGGACTCGGCCTTCGACGCCCTGGCCGGAATAGACACCTGGATTGTCGACGCGCTGCGTTATACGCCGCATCCGACCCATGCCCATCTGGAACGCACCCTGCAGTGGGTCGAGCGTGTCAGGCCGCGGCGCACCATCCTGACGAACCTGCATATCGATATGGATTTCAACACCTTGGCGGCGGACCTGCCGGACGGCGTCGAGCCGGGCTTCGACGGGATGGTGGTCACGGCGCCTGTTCATGCCACCTGACGTGCGGCTGCCGGCCTTTAGGGAGATCGCCGGCCAGAGCCTCGGGCGCGACGACCTGCGGGCGCTGGTCGGGCAAACGGTGACGCTTGTCGACTGCGACCTCGAGGAGGCCGACCTGTCCGGCCTGGATCTCAGCGGCTGGCGGTTCGAGCGCTGCGGCCTGAGCCGGACCGACTTTGGCTGCCCAATGACGGCCGGAAGTTCAAAAAGCGAAACGATTGCAATAGCTCAGGCCGTATTGCTGCCGGCTGAGTTCGGTCTAAAGGTCATATGATTTCCGATAATATATCTTAGACGCATTAACGACGGTTTGACTCAGGGCGGTGTGCCGCCGGCTTCCGACCCGTCCCTGTCGTCAAAGAGCAGCACGAGCGTCCTAGTTTCGCGCCGCTACCGTTCAGTCTTCTCGACGTCATGCCGGACGATGACCGGTACGACGCAGCCGTTGAACCGCCGGTTGACCGCCCGCTCCATCCGCGCAGGCGGCGCCTGCGTCAGCTTCATTGGCCCGTTGAAGCGCCGGGCCTCGGCCGTCGGCTGAGGCTGGTGCTTCTGGCAGCGAGCGGCTTCGAGGCTCCGCTTGGCGCGCTGCTGCTGCAGGGGCGGCTCGGCGGCGGCGGCCGGAACAGCGAGGCCGACGAGGGTGAGGGCGACGAGGATCTGCCTCATGGCGTGTCTCCTTTTGTTTCCAGGCCAAACGCTCAGCGGTACGCTGCCGGAAATTCGAAGCCGCCGAAGGCCTGTTCGATCAGCCGGGCGAACTGAAGGGTGGTGCGGTCCTCGAAGGCGGGGCCGATGATCTGCATGCCGATCGGCAGGCCGTCGCGGTCAAAGCCGATCGGTGCGGCGGTGGCCGGCAGGTTGGTGAGGGTGGCGATGCCGGGCCAGGCCAGCTGGTCGAAATAGGGAGTCTGGACGCCGTCGATGAGCAGCGTGCGTCCCGTGGGATCGGGCGAGGCGTCGTGCGGATAGGCGGTGCGGCCGAAAGCCGGGGCCAGGATGACGTCGAAGTCCTCGAACAGGCGGGCGAAGGCGCGGCGGGCGACCAGCTGGGCGTCCTGCATATCCATCCAGGCGTGGGCGGTCAGCGCCGCCGGACTGGGCGAGCCCCGGCTGAGCACCGCGTTGAGCATGCCGCCGTAGAGGTGGTGCAGGCCTTCCAAGTCCGGCAGCAGGGCGCTCTCGCGGGCCGCCCTGGCCCCTGCCCGCTCTATCTTGCCGGCCATGGCGGCAAGGGCGGCGCGGACGTCGCTGTCAGTGGCGGCCAACGGGTGGCTGTCGATGACCAGGACCCGGTAGTCGGCCAGGGTCGCGCCACGGGCCGGCGGCAGGTTCAGCCGGTAGCCGGCGGCGACGTCCTCGATCGGCCCGGCGACAATGTCCAGCACCCGCTCCAGGTCATCGACGGTGCGGGCCAGCGGACCGACCACCGCCAGCGGCACGGGGCTGTTGTCGACGCCCGGCGGCTGGTGGCCGCGGCTGGGGACCAGGTCATGGGTCGGCTTGTGGCCGTAGACGCCGCAGAAGGCGGCCGGAACGCGGATCGAGCCGCCGATGTCGGAGCCCAGTTCGATGGGGCTCATTCCCGCCGCCACCGCGGCGGCGGCCCCGCCGGAGGAGCCGCCTGGTGAGCGATCGAGGTTCCAGGGGTTCTGGGTGCGGCCATAGATCGGGTTGTCCGACTGCCAGTCGGAAAGGAAGGGCGGCACATTGGTCTTGCCCAGGATGATGGCCCCGGCCGCCTTCAGCCGGGCGACGGCCACCGCGTCGGTCGAGGCGATCCAGTGTCCGAACAGCTCGACGCCCCAGCTGGTGCGCAGGCCGGCGACATTGTTGCTTTCCTTGACCGTCATCGGCACGCCCAGCAGCGGCCTGGTCTCGCCGCGCGCGATCGCTGCGTCGGCGGCCTGGGCGGCGTCGCGGGCCCGGTCGAAATCGCGCACGACGACGGCGTTGAGCGCGGGGTCGCGCGCCTCGATGCGGGCGATCGCCGCCTCGGTGAGCTCCAGCGCTCCGATCCGGCGGGCTGCGAGGTCGGAGGCCAGGGCGGTGGCGGACTTGTCCAGCGGGTGGGTCATGGCCGAATGATAGCGAACACGGTTCGCCTCGCGCCAGCCCCTACCCTGCCCTTCAGGTTTCACAACCCGGCATCCGGACAAGCGAACGCCCACGACGGTCAACCGCCGTGGGCGCTTTTAGCCTTGAACGGCTGGTACGCTTAGAGCGCGTCCTTCAGGGCCTTGGCGGCCTGGAAGGCGACCTTCTTGCTGGCGGCGATTTCGATGGTCGCGCCAGTGGAAGGGTTGCGGCCGGTGCGGGCCGGCTTGTTTTGCACCTTGAACTTGCCGAAGCCGGGGATCGAAACTTCCTCACCCTTCACAGCGGCATCGCGGATCGCGGCAAAGACGCCGTCGACGACGGCCTTGGCCTGAGCCTTGGTCAGCTTCTCGTCCTTCGACGCCACGGCGTCGATGATGTCAGCGGTATTCAATGGAATCTCTCCGTAAATCAGAATCAGCCCCAGACCCTGCCAAGGCCTTGGGGCACTGTCACTAGTCAACAGTGGACTGGCGGTTCCCTAGCGATACGCTATCTTCCTGTCGAGGGCGCGATTTGATGAGGATGCCACCATGCGTTTCGTGATTTTGGCCGCCGCGGCCGCTCTGGGCGTCGGCGCAATGACCGGTTCGGCCCTGGCCGCCGGGCCCGAGGTGACGGTCGTCTACGGACCTGACCTGGGCAAGAAAATCGAGCAGTACGGAGCCCGCGAGGTCGATCGCCTGGCCGAGGACCTGCGCAAATCGGTGCTGAAGGCCGCCGCCGGCAGCCCGGCCCTGGACGACGCCCGCATCGAGCTGGTGCTTGAGGATGTCGTTCCTAACCGCCCGACAATGCAGCAGATGTCAGACAAGCCTGGCCTGTCCTACTCCAGCTTCGGGGTTGGCGGCGCGGCGATCAGCGGCCGGTTGATCACCGCCGACGGCGCCAGCCGTCCGGTCCGCTACAGCTGGTACGAGACCGACATCCGCTGGGCGCGGGCCTCGAGCACCTGGAATGACGCCGAACTGACCTTCGACCGGTTCGCCCAGAGCCTGGCGCGCGGCAAGGATCTCTGAGCCGCCAGGCCCTGCTCAATTCGGCGTGACATCGTGTCCGCCAATTCACTTGCCAGAGCAGGGCGAAGCGGGCGAGATCGCCTGAACGGCGATAACATAAGCGCCGAGTTCGATTAGCGAGGCGACATGGCCGAGGGCCGACGTTCCATCTGGACCCTGGCTGCGTTCGCCGGGCCCTGCATTCCCCTGGCGGCGTTCGGCCTGCCCCTCGTGATCACGGTGCCCACCTACTACTCCGAGACGCTCGGGGTGAACCTGGCGCTGGTCGGCTACGCCTTCCTGGCCGTGCGGTTGCTGGACGTGATCTTCGATCCGCTGTTCGGCACCGTGCTGGACCGCACCCGCTGGTCGTTCGGCCGCTTCCGGGGCTGGCTGGCGATCAGCGTGCCCATCCTGATGGGCGCGATCTACATGCTGTTCTTCGCCCGGCCAGGGGTCGGGTTCGGCTACCTGTTCAGCTGTCTGCTGGTGGTCTACGGCGGCTACTCCATCGCCGTGCTGTCCCACACCTCTTGGGCGGCGACCCTGTCGAACAACTACAATGAACGCTCGCGCGTCTACGGCTGGTGGCAGACGTTCAACGTGCTTGGGATGATCATCATCCTGGGCCTGCCGATCCTGCTCAGCGCCGCCCACCTGGCCAAGGGCCCGGCCGACGTGATCCACAGCCAGGGCTGGTTCATCCTGGCGCTGCTGCCGATCATGGCCGCCATCGCCATCTGGCGGGTCCCCGAGGCGCCGTCCAAGTCGGCCTCGCATGCCCATGACGCCAAGCTGAGCGACTATTTCAGTCTCATCCAGCGGCCGACCGTGATCCGCATCCTGCTGGCCGACCTGCTGACCAGCCTGGGTCCCGGCATCGCCGGCATCCTGTACTTCTTCTTCTTCACGCGGGTGAAGCAGTTCGACGGCATCGAGTCGATCGGCCTGCTGATGGTCTATTTCATCTCGGCGGTGTTCGGCGCCTTCATCTGGACCAAGCTGGCCAAGCGGTTCGGCAAGGCCAAGTCGCTGATCGCCGGCTGCATCTTC
>SDZP01000336.1 GCA_004144935.1 Caulobacteraceae bacterium
GGCCGGCGATCTCCTCGGCGACGGCCACGCCGACCTCTCCTACGTCTACGCCGCCGCCGAGGAGATCGCCGGCCAGATGGACGGCTTCACCGTCATCGTCACCAAGTCCACCGTGCCGGTCGGCACCGGAGACGAGATCGAACGCATCATCCGCGAGAAGAACCCGACCGCAGAGTTCGCCGTCGTCTCCAACCCCGAGTTCCTGCGCGAAGGCGCCGCCATCGACGACTTCAAGCGGCCCGACCGCGTCGTGGTCGGCACCGACAACGACAAGGCGAGAGAGGTGATGCAGGAGCTGTATCGCCCGCTGTTCCTCAACGAGACGCCGATCGTCTTCACCGGCCGCCGGACCAGCGAACTGATCAAGTACGCCGCCAACGCCTTCCTCGCCCTGAAGATCACCTTCATCAACGAGATCGCCGACCTCTGCGAGGCGGTCGGGGCCGACGTGCAGCAGGTGGCCAAGGGCATCGGCCTGGACAACCGCATCGGCGGCAAGTTCCTCAACGCCGGCCCGGGCTACGGCGGCAGCTGCTTTCCCAAGGACACCCTGGCCCTGGTCCGCACCGCCAGCGACGCCGGCTCGCCGATCGAACTGGTCGAGGCCACCGTCCGCGTCAACGACCGCCGCAAGAAGGCGATGGCCGACCGGGTGACCAGGGCGCTCGGCGCCCAGGATCTGACCGGCAAGACGGTCGGCGTGCTCGGCCTGACCTTCAAGCCCAACACAGACGACATGCGCGACGCCCCCAGCCTCGACATCATCCCGGCCCTGCAGGCGCTCGGCGCCAGCGTCCAGGCCTATGACCCCGAAGGCCACGAGGCCCGCCAGATGCTGAAGGGCGTCGACTTCAAGGACGGCCCCTACGACGCCGTCGAGGGCGCCGACGCGGTGGTCATCATCACCGAATGGGACGAGTTCCGCGCGCTGGACCTGGACCGGGTGAAGCTGCTGATGCTCAGCCCCATCGTCGTCGACCTGCGCAACATCTACCGGCCGGACGACATGCGCCGGCGCGGGTTCGCCTATTCGAGCATCGGGCGGGCCTAGGTCGGCCAGATCCGCCAGGCCAGCAGGCCCCACAGCCCCATCAGCACGAACATGCTGAAGGTGAAGGCCAGCGCCCGGTAGCGGACGGTGTTGGAGGTCACGTGCACCAGCGTGTGCAGCACCCGCAGGGCCACATAGCCCCAAGCCAGCCAGACCGCTGCCGCGTCCGCCGTCCTGGTGACATAAAATGTCAGCATGGCCGGATAGAACAGCACCGGCGCCTCGAACAGGTTGGCGAAGTTGCGGTTGGGCAGGGAGACCTCGGGCGGCACCCGGGTCGACTCGCCGAGCGTGAAGTCGTCCTGTGTCAGGCTGTGCTTCTTGTCGAACCGCCGGATCGGCACCAGGGCGCCGACCACGAAGGTCAGCGCCGCCATGGCGATCATCGGCAGCAGGATGGTCGTATCTTGCATGGTTCGCCCTCCCCGGCGGAGACCCGACTGTCCACGGACCGGCGTTCTCTGGCAAGCGGGTGACCAATCATGGCCCGTTCCGCCACGCCCGAATGGCCCGTCCGAACCACACACATTGCCTAAGCCGCCACACGACCAAACCTGTACGCGACCCAAACGCTTTCGCTACGTCGCCACCCCTCTTCTGACCCTCCGCCCATACCCTTTCCGTCTGTTTTCATTGAACTTTCTTACAAAACTTCCCTTTGCCGCCCGACAACCCGCTATAATAGGCCACCGCTTCGATAAGCTCCGGCCCGAGGCCATCACGGAAAGCCTCGCCTTGCCCCCCGCTCAGTCCACCCGCTTCCCGGCCTATCTGTTCACCCACGGCGCCTGGTTTCTGGCCTTCGGGGTCCAGCTGGTGCTGTTTCCCTATCTCGTGCGGGTGGTGCTGCAGGAAGACGAGATCCGCTTCGGCCTGGCCCAGATGTGCCTGCAGCTGCCCACCACCCTGCTGATCCTGATCGGCGGCTTCACCGCCGACCGCATCCGCCCGCGCCGTATCGTCGTCATCGCCTGCGCCTTGAGCGTGCTCACCTTCGCCGCCCTCGGCCTGATGGTCATCAGCGGCCGGCTGACCTATGGCCTGATCATCGTCTACGCCCTGTCGGTGGGGTCGATCGGCGCCTTCGCCATTCCGGCCCGGGACAGCCTGCTCAGCCTGGTCTCGCCCGGGCACGGTCCGGGCGATGTCCACCGGGCCGTCAACTTCGCCTCCCTGGCCCAGTTCGGGGCCCAGATCCTCGGCATGGCCTACGCCACCACCGCCCCCTTCCTCGGCGTCGGCCCGATGCTGCTCAGCCTGTCGCTGATCATGGCGCTGGCCAGCCTCGCCGCCCTCGCCCTGCGGCCCCGCCCGGCCCAGCTGGCCGCCGCCGGCGACGGGCATCTGGTGGCCCGCATGGCCGCCGACATCGGCGGCGGGCTGAAGGCGGTGGCCCGGTCGCCGATCATCTTCCCGGTGGTGCTCTGCGCCCTCTTCGTCGGCGTCTGCTTCATGGGCAGCTTCTTCGTCCTGCTGCCGCTGATCGTGCAGAGTTATTTCCCACCGAACGATCCGGACCCGACCCACATCGCCACCGCCTTCGCCCTGTTCAGCCTCTGCTTCTGGATCGGCTCGCTGATCTCGGTGCTGCTGATGGTCCGCTTCGGCCATATCCGGCGCAAGGGCGTCGCCTACATGGCCTCCCTGACCTGCGGCGGCCTGGTGCTGGTGGTCTGTTCCATCCCCATGCCCTTCCCGGCCCTGTGCATGCTCAACTTCGTCTGGGGTCTGGGCGGCGGCGTCGCCATGACGCTTGGCCGCGGCATCGTCCAGCAGCATGCGCCGGCCGAGAGCCGCGGCCGCATCCTGTCGGTCTTCACCCTGGGCCTGATGGGCGGCGGCCCGCTGGGCGCAGTCTCCTACGGCTTCCTGGCCAAGGCGGTCGGGCCCCACCTGGCCATCCTCGCGCCGGGCCTCCTGATGCTGACCCTGGTCGCCTGCGTCTTCACCTTCTCGCCCCTGCGCCATCTCGACGAGGACCCGCACCCGTCAGCGGCATAGACGCCCGATCAGACTCCGGCGACTGTGGCCGCCCGCAACGCAAGAGCCCCTCGATGTCCCTCTGGCCGCTGATCGGCATCGCCGTTGTCGTCATCGGCTTCGTGCTGCGCTTCAACCCGCTGCTGGTCGTGGCGGTCGCCGCCCTGGCGACGGGGATCGCCTTCGGCCTGTCGACCGGCCTCGCCCTTGTGCCTGCCGCCATCCGGACCCTGGAGACCTTCGGCAAGGCCTTCAACGACAACCGCTACATCACCCTGACCTGGATGATCCTGCCGGTCATCGGCCTGCTCGAACGGGCCGGCCTGCAGGAGAAGGCCCGCGATCTCGTCGCCGGCGTCCAGGGGGCCACCACCGGCCGCCTGCTGCTGCTTTATCTGCTGGTCCGCCAGGCCACCTCGGCGCTCGGCCTGACCTCACTGGGCGGCCATCCGCAGATGGTCCGCCCCCTGATCGCCCCCATGGCCGAGGGCGCCGCCGAGGCCAGGCTCGGCCCGCTGACCGACCCGGTCCGCCAGAAGGTCCGCGCCTTCTCCGCCGCCACCGACAACATCGGCCTGTTCTTCGGCGAGGACATCTTCATCGCCATCGCCTCCATCCTGCTGATCAAGGGCTTCCTCGAGCAGAACGGCATCTTCGTCGAGCCGCTGCACCTGTCGGTGTGGGCCATTCCGACCGCCTTCTGCGCCTTCGCCATCCACGGCCTCCGGCTGGTGCTGCTGGATCGAAAGCTGGCCAAGATGGCGGCCCTGGCCAAGGGCGGCGCGGT
>SDZP01000337.1 GCA_004144935.1 Caulobacteraceae bacterium
GGGCTGCTTCTACCGTTTCTGGGGGCGGCGGCTGTCCAGTCGGAAATCCCGCTGCCCACGGCGGCGATTGGGTTGGCGGCTGCCGGTCTGGCGATCGCGGGCTGGGCGCGGGTGATGGGCGAGCCGGCCTTTCCAACGCCGACCGAACGAAAGCTCGCTTGGATCGGATTGCAGCGAACGGTGCGCGCGCTGCTGCGATTCGGGATGGTTGCAATCTTCTGGGTCGGGGTCAGCCTTGGCGCAGGCAACGAGCGGTGGCTGCTCATGTTGGTGGGCGGTCTGGGGGCGAGCCTCGTCTTCCTGACAGGATCAGGCCGCCTGCAGGCCCTTGTCGAGGCAAGGCCGAAGGACACGAGAACCCGGTACTATCTGCCATTGGCCCTCGGATTGCTGGTTCTTGCCGTGATGGTCAGCGCCTGGTCGACCGCAAGGCCCCTGATGCCCTGGCTGGCCGCCCTGGCCGGAGTGATCGGCCTTCTTGATGTGACGCTGGACCGGCTCATGGATCATGACCAGCTCGCCCGCCGCGCCTGGTTGGCCATTCCGATCTCGCTCGGATCATGGGTTTTGGGCAGCGTCCTGCACCAGGAAAAGGCCAATCCGGTCGGCGTGCTTGGCACGGCGTTGTTGCTGATGGCGGTCTTCAGTCTCTGGCAGGCCCAAAGGAACGACACCGGCCAGGGCCAGAAGGGCGGACTTTAGGCTACAGCCGGCCGGGCCGCAGATCATCGACCGGCCCGGGCCGGTTCGCTCTGTCGATTCTGCGGGGAAACACCTGGTGCCGTCGCCGGGACTCGAACCCGGGACCTCAGCCTTACCAAGGATGCGCTCTACCACTGAGCTACGACGGCGAACCAGGTGAGGCGCGCCTAGTAGCGAAAGTCGGCTGGGAGGCAAAGGGAAAAATCGGCTTGACCGCAATTGGTCGCATCGATCCCTTGGCGGTCATGGCCAAGCCCCCCTCCAGACCGAGCGACGAGAAGGCCGACAGGGAAGCCCGGCTGGCGGCGGCGTTGCGCGTCAACCTGAGGCGGCGCAAGGCGGCGGCGCGCAGTTCGGCGCCGGCTGCACCGGAAAAGCATGACCCGTCCGACAAGGGCTGACAGGGTCGTGACAGGCTTGGACGTGGCGCGCGGGGCTCGCGCCCGCTAAAGGCCATTCTTTGCGCCCGACTTGCCCGGGGGCGGACGACCTGAGGGACTGGATGGACAGCATCGCCATCACCGGCGGCACGGGGCTGAACGGGGACATCCCGATCAGCGGCGCCAAGAATTCGGCCATCAAGCTGATGGTCGCCAGCCTGCTGACCGACCAGCCCCTGCGCCTGACCAACATGCCGCGCCTGCGCGACACCCGGTTCCTCGGCCAGCTGCTGCAGCACCTGGGCACCCAGATCATCGAGGGCGAGGGCCCGAACGGGCCGGAGTCCGTGCTGCACACCAAGACGATCCGCAGCCATTTTGCGCCCTACGACCTGGTGCGCCAGATGCGGGCCAGCTTCAATGTGCTGGGGCCGCTGGTGGCGCGCAACGGCCAGGCCAAGGTCTCGCTGCCGGGCGGCTGCGCCATCGGCGGGCGGCCCGTCGACCTGCACCTCAAGGCCATCGAGGCGCTGGGCGTGACGATCGATCTGCACGAGGGCTACGTCTACGCCCAGGCCCCGCGCGGGCTGCAGGGGGCCGACATCGACTTTCCGGTGGTCTCGGTGGGCGCCACCGAGCACGCCATGCTGGCCGCGGTGCTGGCCAAGGGCGTGACAACCCTGGGCAACGCCGCCTGCGAGCCGGAGATCGTCGACCTGGCCGACTGCCTGAACGCCATGGGGGCGCGGGTGGACGGGGCAGGGACGCCGACCATCACCATCACCGGGGTCAAGAAGCTGGGCGGGGCGACCCACGCGGTGATCACCGACCGCATCGAGGCCGGCACCTATGCGGTGGCCGCCGCCATGGCCGGCGGCGAAGTCCGCCTGACCAACACCCGCGCCGACCTGATGGAGGCCCTGCTGGTCAAGCTGGAGGAGGCCGGCGTCGGCGTCACCCGGCTGAACGACGGCGTGGTCATCAAGCGCAACGGCGCGCGGCTGAAGGCGGTCGACATCGACACCGCCCCCTATCCCGGATTCGCCACCGACCTGCAGGCGCAGTTCATGACCCTGATGACCCTGGCCGAGGGCGAGAGCGTCATCCGCGAGACCATCTTCGAAAACCGCTTCATGCACGTGCCCGAACTCAAGCGGCTGGGGGCGGACATCACCGTTTCCGGCAACGAGGCGCGGGTGACGGGGGTCGAGCGCCTGGAGGGCGCGCCGGTGATGGCGACGGATCTGCGGGCGTCGGTCGGACTGGTCATCGCCGGGCTGGTGGCCTCGGGGGAGACCACGGTCAGCCGGGTCTACCACCTGGATCGCGGCTTCGAGCGGCTGGAAGACAAGCTCAACGCCTGCGGCGCCGAGGTGCGGCGAATCCATGGGGACGGCGTCGAGGAATGACCACGACCCCCGCACCCCTGCGCCTGATCGCCGAGGACGGCGAGGACCTGGCCGTCATCTCGGCTGCGCTGCAGGACGCCGTCGGCAAGGTCGGCGACATTCGATTCGAAGCCAGCGCGCGGCAGCTGACCCTGGGGCTCAATCGCTTCCGCTGGGAGGCGCAGGGCAAGGCGGGGGAACGGGTCCGCAGCGGTCTGCAGATCGGCGGCGTCCTGCAGGTGCGCAGCCTGCGGCTCAGGCGCGAGGCGAAGGATGCAGTGCTGTCGCTGATGGGTATCGGCTTCGAGCCGGGCGAGGCGCCGGGCGGGACCCTGGTGCTGACCTTCGCCGGCGGCGGCGAACTGCGCGCCGAGGTGGAGTGCGTCGACGCCGCCCTGGCCGACGTCTCGTCGCCCTGGCCGACCCCGCGCCGTCCGGCGCACGATGAAGGCTGACTGTTCGCGACCGTAGTGAGGTTTGTGATGCTTGACCGGCGTTCCCTGATCCTGGCCCTGGCCGCCAGCCCGCTGGCCGGGACCGCGCCGGCGCAGGGCGGCGCCGTCGTCGCGCCGATACGGCTGGCGGATGAGCGGGTGCTGATCGACGCCTTGATCAACGGCCAGGGACCGTTCCCCTTCGCCATCGACACAGGGGCGGTGGTCAGCGGCGTCGAGGAGGAGCTCGCCCTCAAGCTGGGGCTGCCGCTGGTCCGCAAGGTGCGGCTGATGAAGCGGGAGTTCGACCTGTTCAAGGTGGCCGAGCTGACGCTCGGCGGCGCCGTGCGGCAACCGGACGCCGCCCTGTTCGGACTGAAAGGCAACCTGCGCGGCGCGACCGGCCTGATCGCGGCCGGCATGATGACCAGCCTCGACAGCACCCTCGACTTCGAACGGCAGGAATGGCGGGTCTATCCGGCCGGCCTGACGGAACGGCCCGGATATGAAAGGCTGAACTCCTGGATCCGCCTGGATCGCGGCGCCAACGGCTCGGAGCGGATCGGCGTCGAGGTGACGCTGGACGGCAAACCCCTGAAGCTGGTGGTCGACACCGGTTTGCCGCGGACCATGGTGCTGGAGCGCGATGTCGGCCGCCGGCTGGGCTACTGGGACGAGTCCCGGCCGTACTCGCCGGTGCCGTGGAACGGAATCGGCGGGCTGGCGCCCAAGCCCAGCCGGGCCATGCGGGGCGGCCTGCTGCAGGTCGGGAGCGTCCGGTTCGAGGCCCCGGTGGTTACGGTGCAGGACATGGCGCCCATCCAGCAGGGCTACGACGGCATCATCGGCCTGCCGGTTCTGGAGCGGATGAACCTGTCCGTCGACAGCCGCGGCGGCGCGCTCTGGATC
>SDZP01000338.1 GCA_004144935.1 Caulobacteraceae bacterium
GCCCGCAGGCGATCCTCGTCGAATTTGTAGCTGCTCTCGGTGTGGATGGTCTCGCCGGCCGCGAAGTCGAACCGGTGGCCGGCGAGGGTCACGGTCTGGGGCTTTCGGGCCATCAGATGCATCTCGATCCGCGCGTCCGCCGGGTTCCACACCGCCCGGTGCTCGAAGCCCTCCAGGTCGAAGTCGGCGCCCAGTTCGCGGTTGGCCCGCTCCAGCAGGTTGAGATTGAACCGGGCGGTGACGCCGAGGGCGTCGTCGTAGGCCGCCTCCAGGGTCTCGCGATCCTTGATCATGTCGGCGCCGAGCAGCAGCTGGCCGCCGGGGCCCAGATGCTCGCGCATGGCGGCCAGCAGGGGGCCCGCCTCTTCGGGCGGGAAGTTGCCGATCGTCGAGCCCGGGAAGAAGCCGAGGCGCGGGCGGGAGCCGGCCGCCACCTCCCCTTCCAGATGGGTGAAGTCGCCGGCCACGCCGCGCACCGGCAGCTCGGGGAAGGCGGCCTGCACCTCGCGGGCGGTGGCGCGGGCGGCCCCGGGGTCGATCTCGACGCAGAGATAGCCGGCCGGCCCCTCGAGGGCCTCCAGCAGGGCGATGGCCTTGTCGGCGGAGCCGGAGCCGTACTCGACCACGGTGCGGCCGGGACCGACCGCATGGGCGATGTCCCCGGCCCGCGCGGCCAGCAGGGCCATCTCGGTGCGGGTCGGGTAGTATTCCGCCAGCCGGGTGATGTCGCCGAACAGGGCCGAGCCGGCGGCGTCGTAGAACCACTTGGGCGGCGTCGCCTTGGGGCTTTTCGACAGGCCGGCGACCATGTCTTCGGCGAACAGGGCCTGCTCGAGGTCGGGCTGCAAGCGGGTCAGCTGGTTCATGAACAGTCTTTCGCCAGCCGGACGCCTGAGAACATCCAGCGCTGATGGGGTTCGAAGAAATTGCGGTAGCTGGCGCGCATGTGCCGGGCAGGGGTGACGCAGGCCCCGCCGCGCAGCACCTGGCGGCCTGACATGAACTTGCCGTTGTACTCGCCGACCGCGCCGACCGCCGGGACAAAGCCGCGGTAGGGGCTGTAGGCGCTGGCCGTCCATTCCCAGACGTCGCCGTACAGCTGGTCGGTTCCGGAGGCGGCGGCGCGCAGGATGTCACTGTCCATGAAGTTGCCGGCGATGGGACGGTCCCCGGCGACGGCTTCCCACTCGGCTTCCGTCGGCAGGCGCGCGCCAGCCCAGCGGGCGTAGGCGTCCGCCTCGTAGTAGCTGACGTGGCAGACAGGGGCGTTCAGATCCAGCGCCTCGCGGCCGGCCAGGGTGCGGCGGGTCCAGACCCCGTCCTGCTCGTCCCAGTAGGCCGGGCTGCGCCAGCCTTCGGACCTTGCCCGGTCCCAGCCGTCGGACAGCCAGTGGACGGCGGTCTCGTAGCCGCCGTCCCGCATGAAGCCCAGCCATTCGCCGCAGGTCACCAGCCGGTCGCCGAGCGCGAACGGTTCGACCCAGGCCTTTTGGCGCGGCCGCTCGCAGTCGAAGGCGAAGCCGCCCTCCCCCGCGCCCATCTCGACAAGGCCGCCGTCGTTGGTGATCCAGCCGAGCGGCCCGCGGGCCGGACCGGCGGCGGACGCCAGGTCGGTTCGGTAGGCCGGGGCGCCCGGGTGCAGGGCGAAGAGGGCGAGGATGTCCATCAGCAGCAGCTCCTGGTGCTGCTCCTCATGGTTCAGGCCAAGCTCCAGCAGGGGCGAGAGGTCCTTGACCAGGGCGGCCGGGGCCTGGGCGAACAGGCGCTGCAGGGCCTCATCGACCCGCAGGCGCCAGTCGAGGATTTCCGTGACGCCGGGTCGGGTGACCAGGCCGCGTCCGGGGCGCGGGGCGCGCTCGCCAACCGCCTCGTAGTAGCTGTTGAACAGGAAACGCGCGTCGGTCGGGGCCTCTGGCGCATAGCCGTGCGGCCGCAGGATGAACTCGTCGAAGAACCAGGTGGTGTGGGCCAGGTGCCATTTGGTCGGGCTGGCGTCGGGCATGGCCTGGGGCTGCATGTCCTCGGGGGACAGGGGCGCGGCGAGGCTCAGCGTCCGCTGGCGCACCTTAGCCAGCGACATGGCCAGCGTTTCGCGATCGTCGGTGTCGAATGCCATCCCGCTCCTCCCAACGCGCAAGACGGCTCAACGCTCCGCCCCTCCAGGAGAACATATAGGGTCCAAACGAATTTCGGCCAGAGGGGCGACGGCGAAAGCGGGCAGTCGGGGGCTACAAAAAAGCCGGCGACGTACGCGGGGCGGCAAAGCCGGCTGACGGGCTGCGATTTTGGCCGGAATGCCACCTTGGCGGCCGAAACGCCGGCCGGCAGCCGGGTGAAAGCCGTTCGGCAAGGCCAAACGGCCCGCCAGGACGATGAATATGTCTAGACATATTCAAAAAACCAAAGCGGGCCGGGGGTTGGAGATGGATCGTCGCCCTACAGCAGGAATTTCGCCGCCGTCAGGGTCTGCGCGCCGTTGATCAGCAGTTCGAAGTCCGCCGTACCGTCGCCGTCGACGTCGCCGAACACATGGGTGTCGGTCCCGTCGAACTCGTAACGCAGCTGGCCGGCCGTGCTGGTGAAGACGCCCGTGCCGATGAAGCTGAAGGCCTGGTCGGCGGCCAGGGCGGTGTCGGCGTCGATGGTGCGCAGGTCGATGACGTCGAGGCCGTCGAGGTCGGTGATCACGTCGCGCAGGGCGGCGCCGACGCCGCTGTCGGCGGCCGACTGGATGACGAAGAGGTCCTTGCCCGCGCCGCCGGTCAGGCTGTCGGCCCCGGCCCCGCCATAGAGGTAGTCGAGGCCGTCGCCGCCCAGCAGGACGTCGTCGCCCGCCTCGCCATAGAGCTTGTCGTTGTCGAGACCGCCGTCGAGGGTGTCGCCGCCGAGGCCGCCGCGCAGGGTGTCGCCTCCGGCCAGGCCCAGCAGGGTGTCGCCCTGGGCGCCGCCGATCATGGTGTTGGCCGCCGCATTGCCCGTGCCGCTGAAGGCGACCGCGCCGGTGAACTGCAGGACCTCGATGTTGTCGGCCAGGACCAGGCTGGAGAGGGCGGTCTTCACCGAGTCGGTGGTGCCCTCGCCCGCGCCCTCGACCACCACGTCGCCGGCGCTGTCGATGACGTAGGTGTCGTTGCCGACGCCACCGGCCATGAAGTCGTCGCCGCCCTGGCCGTCGAGGCTGTCATTGCCCTCGTTGCCCAGCAGGTTGTCGGCGCCGAGGCCGCCAAACAGCTTGTCGTCGCCAAGGCGGCCCTCCAGCAGGTCGTCGCCGGTCCCGCCGGTGATGCTGTTGGCGAGGCCGTTGCCGATGCCGGTGACCGCGCCGACGGCGCCGAAGAGCAGGTTCTCGACATTGTCGGCCAGGGTGTAGCCGGCCAGCTGGCTGATCACCGTGTCGATGCCGCCATTCAGCGCCTCGACCACCACGTCGCCGGCGTCGGTGACGTTGTAGGTGTCGTTGCCCGCCTCGCCGGTCAGGGTGTCGGCCCCCGCGCCGCCGTTCAGGGTGTCATTGCCCTGACCGCCGAGCAGGCTGTCGTCGCCCTCGCCGCCGTTGAGGATGTCGTCGCCGGACAGGCCGCTCAGCGTGTCATTGCCGACGCCGCCGGTGATGACGTTGGCGAGGGAGGTGCCCGTGCCGGTGAAGTCGCCCACGCCGTTGAAGGTCAGGTTTTCGAAGACGCTGGAGACGATGGCGTAGGTGTTCAGGACGGTGACGATGGTGTCGACGCCGCCGCCGACGTCGCTGATCGAGTCGTCGCTGCTGTCGACATGGTAGGTGTCGTTGCCGGCCCCGCCCTTCAGGAA
>SDZP01000339.1 GCA_004144935.1 Caulobacteraceae bacterium
AAAAGGCCCTGGCCGACGCCAAGAAGGCGCCGCCACCGCCGAGCGCCAGCGCCTTCTTGGCGTCGGCCAGGGCCTTTTCGAGCGCCTTGCGCTGGCCTTCGAGGGCCTCGACGCGGGCGGCGACCTCGGCCACCGGCACCTTGAACTTCTCGGCCAACGAGGCGGCGACGCCCGCCTGGCCTTCCAGCCATTTGCGGGCCGCGTCGCCGGTCAGGGCCTCGATGCGGCGGATGCCGGCGGCGACGCCGCCCTCGGACACGACCTTGAACAGGCCGATGTCGCCGGTGCGCGAGACGTGGGTGCCGCCGCAGAGTTCGACCGAGTAGTCGCCCTCCCCGTCCAGCGCCTTGCCCAGCGCCAGCACGCGGACCTCGTCGCCGTACTTTTCGCCGAACAGGGCCATGGCGCCGGCCTCGATGGCCTGATCGGGCTTCATCAGCTTGGTTTCGGCGGCGCGGTTCTGCAGGACGACGGTGTTCACCTCGTCCTCGATGGCGGCCATCTCGGCGGCCGTCACCGGGCCACCGTGGCTGAAGTCGAAGCGGATGCGGTCGCCGTCGACCATCTGGCCTTTCTGGCTGACGTGCGGGCCCAGCACATGGCGCAGGGCGGCATGCAGCAGGTGGGTGGCCGAGTGGTTGGCGCGGGTCGCCTGGCGGGCCGGCGGATCGACATGCAGCGCCGCCGACAGGCCGACGGTCAGCGAGCCGCTGAGCACCTTGATGTCATGGACGAAGAGGTCGCCGGCCTGCTTCTGGACGTCGAGCACCTCGCCCGAACCGCCGTCCCATTCGACGACGCCCCTGTCGCCGGCCTGGCCGCCGCTTTCGGCATAGAAGGGGGTGCGGTCGAAGACGGCCTGCACTGTTTCGCCGGCCGCGGCCGCCTGCACGGGCGCGCCGTCGATCAGCAGGGCCAGAACCTTGCCGGTCCCGTCGACGCTGTCATAGCCGGTGAAGTCGCTGGCCCCGACCTCGTCGCGGACGGCGAACCAGGCGGCCCCGGCCGACTTCTGGCCCGAGCCCTTCCAGTTGGCGCGGCTGTTGTCCTGCTGGTCCTTCATGGCGGCGTCGAAGCCGTCGGTGTCGACGGTGATGCCCTTGGCGCGCACGGCGTCCTGGGTCAGGTCGAGCGGGAAGCCGTAGGTGTCGTAGAGCTTGAAGGCCACGTCGCCGGACAGCACGCCGCCTTCGCTCAGGTTGGCGGTGGCCTCGTCGAGCAGGCCCATGCCTCGGCCGAGGGTGCGGCGGAACCGCTCCTCTTCCTGGCGCAGGGTGTCGATGATGGCCGGCTCGGCCCGGCGCAGCTCGCCGTAGGCCCCGCCCATCTCGGCGGTCAGGGTCGGGACGAGGCGGTGCATCAGCGGGTCTTCGGCGCCCAGCAGATGGGCGTGGCGCATGGCGCGGCGCATGATCCGGCGCAGGACGTAGCCCCGGCCCTCGTTCGACGGGGTGACGCCATCGGCGATCAGGAAGGCGCTGGTGCGCAGGTGGTCGGCGATCACCCGGTGGCTGGGGGCGCGGTCGCCCTCGGCCTTGACGCCGGTCAGGTCGACGCTGGCGGCGATCAGGGTCTTGAACAGGTCGGTGTCATAGTTGTCGTGCACGCCCTGCATGACCGCCGCGATCCGCTCCAGGCCCATGCCGGTGTCGATCGAGGGCTTGGGCAGGCTGGTCCGCGTACCGTCGGCATGCTGCTCGAACTGCATGAAGACCAGGTTCCAGATCTCGACGAAGCGGTCCCCGTCCTCTTCCGGGCTGCCGGGCGGGCCGCCCCAGATGTGGTCGCCGTGGTCGTAGAAGATTTCCGAGCAGGGGCCGCAGGGGCCGGTGTCGCCCATGGACCAGAAATTGTCGCTGGTCGGGATGCGGATGATGCGGTCGTCCGACAGGCCGGCGATCCGCTTCCACAGGTCGGCGGCCTCGTCGTCGGTGTGGTAGACGGTGACCGTCAGCTTGTCCTTCGGCAGGGCGAAGTCGCGGGTCAGGAGGGTCCAGGCGTGGTCGATCGCCTGTTCCTTGAAGTAGTCGCCGAACGAGAAGTTGCCCAGCATCTCGAAGAAGGTGTGGTGGCGGGCCGTGTAGCCGACGTTGTCCAGGTCGTTGTGCTTGCCGCCGGCGCGGACGCACTTCTGCGAGCTGGCGGCGCGCGGGCTGACCGGGGTCTCGGCGCCGGTGAAGACGTTCTTGAACGGCACCATGCCGGCATTGACGAACAGCAGGGTCGGATCGTTCTGCGGAACGAGCGGAGCCGACGGCGTGACGGTGTGACCGGTCTTGCCGAAGTAGTCGAGGAAGGTGGCGCGGATGTCGTTCAGGCTCTTCATGCGGCGTATCTAGTGTGCGACGCCGGAGAGTGGAACAGGCATTTACGCTATTGCGGCGGTGGGCCGCTGGATTGCCGCACAACGATCGTCGGCAGCCGGTCTTCAGGCGCTGGCTCGGCCGTCTCCTTGCCCATCAACTTCTCGGCGGCCATCTGGCCTATGCGGCGGGTCGGGGTGCGGACGGTGGTCAGCGGCGGCCAGACGCGGCTGGCGATCTGGAAGTCGTCGTAGCCGACGATGGAGACGTCGGCCGGCACGGCCAGGCCCAGCTCGCGGGCGGCGTGCAGGGCGCCGGCGGCCATCTCGTCGTTGCCGGCGAAGATGGCGGTCGGGCGATCGGGCCTGGCCAGCAGGGTGCGGGCGCAGGCGAGGCCGGACTCGAAGGTGTAGGCGCCCTCGGCGACCAGGGTCGGGTCGAGCGTCAGGCCATGCTCCGCAAGGCCCTCCTCCAGGCCCGAGCGCCGCTCGGCGCTGGAGCGGAAGCTGGCGACGCCGGAGATGAAGCCGATGCGGTGGTGGCCCAGCTCGGCCAGGTGGCGCGCGGCGGCCAGGCCGCCGAGGCGGTCCTGGGTCTCGATCATGTGGCCCGGCGCGTCGAGGGAGACCGAGGCGATGCGGATGTAGGCGCAGCCGATCTCGCGCAGCATCCCGGCGATCCGCTCATCCTCCGACACCGACGGGGTGAGGACCACGCCATAAAGCTTCTGGCGCTCGATGAAGTTGCGGATGTCCGCGACCAGCGGCGGGTGGGCCCGGTCGCAGGGGTGGACGACCAGCTCGAAGCCGCTGCCGCGCATGGCGTCCAGCAGGCCCAGCTGCATGTTCACGACATACTGCGGGTTGGGGTTGTCGTAGATCAGCCCGATCAGGAAGGAGCGCCGAAAGGCCAGCCCCCGGGCCTGCGGGTCGGGGACATAGCCGGTCTGCTTGATGACCGCCTCGATGCGCTCGCGGGTCTCCTGCTGCACCGAGGGGCTGTCGTTGATGACCCGGCTGACGGTCTTCTTGGAGACGCCGGCCAGCCGGGCGACATCGTTGATGGTGGCCCGCTTGCGCGAGAAACCGGTGTCGGACTCGCCGTCGGTCGGTGGCGTCCTGGGCGGCATCCGACCGATCAGACCAGGTCGCCGTGGGCGGCGTCGAGCAGCAGCCAGGCGCGGCCGGCGTCGGAGCTGAGCAGGCTGGAGACCAGCATGCCGCCCCGGTCACGTTCGGCGGCCTCGTCCAGCATGCCGGTAAAGCGGCGCAGATAGCGCTCGGCCTGGCCGCGCAGGGCGGCGTCGGAGAACAGCCGGCGGACCAGGCGGCGGATGGCGGCGGGCGCCAGGCGGCGGACCACCTCGCGGGCGCCGCCGTAGTCGCGGGTCTGGACGGCCGCGGCCAGTTCGTCGATGCGGCCGCGCGGCAGCAGGGCGGTGGGGTCGATGCCCATGGCCTCGATCTCGCCCAGCAACCGTTCCGCCAGGCCCTCGGGG
>SDZP01000340.1 GCA_004144935.1 Caulobacteraceae bacterium
CATCAAAGGCGGTCCTTGGCTGCGCGCGGGGAGGCGCGAGGGTTGGCTTCCCATGTGGTCCCGGCGGCTCCGATGTCAACGCAGGGATGCTGGGGGAGGCAATAGCGATCCTTCTCCCGACAGGCGGGTGAAGGATCAAGGGCGCCGCCACGTCATACTTGGCGCCGGACCTTCACCTGCCTAGCGTGCCGCAAAACCAGCGAGGACGCCCCCATGACCGCCTATGTCATCTTCATCCGCGACAGCATCAAGGACGCCGAGGAAATGGCGACCTATGGCCAGAAGGCCGCCGGCGCGCGGGGCGACCATGCGATGACGCCCCTGGCCTTCTACGGCGCCGTCGAAACGCTGGAAGGGCCGAAAGTCGACGGGGCCGTGGTCATCTCCTTCCCGACGACGGCCGAGGCCAAGGCCTGGTACAACAGCCCGGCCTATCAGGAAGCCCTGCCGCACCGTCTGAAAGGCGCCGAATACCGCGTCCTGATCGTGGAAGGGCTCTAGGCCCTTGAACCGTCTCGCTTTCGTCACGGCCAACCGGTAGGAGCGCGGCCATGACCCGCAAACTGCCTTTCAGCACCATCGAGAACCTGCGCGACTTCGGCGACTACGCCGCCGGCCACCGGCAGATGCGCAAGGGCGTCCTGTTCCGCTCGGCGCACCAGGCCGAGGCCTCGGAAGAGGAACTCGAGGCGCTGAAGGCGCTGGGGGTCAGGCTGATCGTCGACCTGCGGCGGCCGGGCGAGCGCGAGCGCAGCCCCTCGAAGCGCTGGAAGGACTTCGACGCCGAGGTGATCGAGAACAATCACCCCGAGGACGGCGACGATCCCTGGCAGACCTTCATGAAACACTCGGAGATCACCTCCGAGTCGATGCGCCAGTACATGCTGAAATACTACGACCACGCCCCGCACGAGGCGCGGCACGTCGACCTCTATACCCGCTGGTTCCAGCGCCTGGGCGAGACGCAAGGCGCGACCCTGGTGCACTGCGCGGCCGGCAAGGACCGCACCGGCATCCTCTGCGCCCTGACCCACCATATCGCCGGGGTGCACCACGACGACATCGTCGCCGACTACCTGCTGACCAACGACGAGGATCGCTTCGCTCGGCGCATGCCGCTGTTCGCCGCCCATGTGGAGGAACTGACCGGCCGCCGGCCGAGCGACGACGCCATGCGCACCACCATGGGGGTCGAGGCCGAATACCTGGACCGGGCTTTCGAGGCCATGCGCCGCGAGAACGGCGGCCTGGACGGCTATCTGAAGGACGTGCTGGGCGTCGATGAGGCGCGCCGGGCGGCCATCGAGAAGCGGATTCTGCTCTGATATTGTCCGCTCTTCCCGGCGAATGCCGGGATCCAGTTCTTAGGTCTTGGCGTCGGGAGGCTGGCGCCAACGAAAGCGGCCCGGGCGTCCGCCAGGCCTCAACCAGCCTTCTTGCGCCGATGAACGGGCGACACCGAACTTTATGAACTGGTTCCGGCCTTCGCCGGGATGAGCGGAGAGTAAGGCGAGCTGCGCGACCATCGAACGCGCGTTTAAAATGCCTCTTCCCAGCCGCTGAAATCGGGCCCACGGTGAACATAAGGCCGCGACACGAGACGGCTTCCTGCATAGCGGATTTGGGAGACGGTTCATGGTCGGTACGCCCGCGTCGGGGTCGCTTGGCGATCCCTTGCCCGGCAGCCTGGAGCCCGCGGCCACCGCAGGCGCGGACGCGGCGGGCTATGGCAAGGCGGGTTTTCGCGACATGCCGCGCGGGGCCTGGGCCTGGGCCATCTTCCAGGGCGGTCGCGATCCCTATGTGATCCTCATCACCATCTACATCTTCTCCGCCTACTTCACCGCCATGGTGGTCGGCGACGGGGTCAAGGGCCAGGCGATGATCGCCACGGTCTCCACCCTCAACAGCCTGTTCATCGCCGTCACCGCGCCCCTGCTGGGCGCCTCGCTCGAGCGGTTCGGGGCCCGCAAGCCGGTGATGCTGCTGATCGTCGCCCTGATGGTTCCGCTGATCGCCCTGCTGTGGTTCGCCAAGCCAGGCGGGGCCGGTCTGCCGATCATCGGCACCCTGTGGATCTTCGGCATCGTCGGCATCCTGTTCGCCTACTGCGAGGTGGTCCACAACAGCCTGCTGATGACCGCCGCCGGCCATCGCCACGCCGCCCACGCCTCCGGGCTGGCGCTGTCGGCCGGGAACTTCTTCTCGGTCATCACCCTGACCTTCTGCCTGTTCGCCTTCGCCCTGCCGGGCTCGCCCGGCACGGACGCCTGGACCTTCCTGCCCAAGGCGCCGCTGTTCGGCCTCGACGCGGCCAGCGCCGAGCCGCTGCGCATCTCCGCCCTGATCGCCGCCGGCCTGATGGCGCTGGGCTCGATCCCGCTCTTCCTGTTCACCCCCGACGCCCCCTCGACCGGGGTCAAGCTGCTGCAGGGCGTCAGGGAGGGGGCGGTCAACCTGTGGGTCACGATCAAGCTGCTGTTCACCGAGCGCGACATGGCCGTCTTCCTCGGCTCGCGCATGCTGTTCAACGACGGGATGACGGCCCTGCTGATCTATTCCGGCATCTACGCCTCCGGCGTCATGGGCTGGCGGATGGAGATGTACGCCTACGGCATCCTGCTCAGCATCTTCGCGGTGGTCGGCGGGCTGATGGCGGCCCGGGTCGACAACGCCCTGGGCCCGCGCACGGCGCTGATCGTCGAGATCATCGGCTGCATCGTCTGCATCACCGCCCAGATCGGCATGAAGCCCGACACCATCCTCTACTTCTGGCACTACGACGCGGCGGCCCATGCGCCCCTGTGGAACGGCCCGATGTTCCGGACCCTGCCGGAGGTGCTGTTCCTGGTCATCGGCTTCGGCACGGCGGTCTTCGTCACCGCCCAGTACGCCACCAGCCGGACCATGCTGACCCGCCTGTCGCCGCCGCAAAAGCTGCCGGCCTTCTTCGGCCTCTATGCGCTGTCGGGGACGGTGACGGTGTGGCTGGGCTCGATGCTCGTCGCCCTGTTCACCGGCATCTACAAGACCCAGCAGGCGGGCTTTGCGCCCATCATCGGCCTGCTGGTGCTCGGCCTCATCGGCCTGCTGTTCGTCAAGGGCGGCGCCAGGGGACAGTTCCGCGCCGACTGACGCTCTTCCCCCCGACGTCCGGCGGCGGTATTCGCCGCCCATGCGTCACGTCGCCATAGAGCCGCGCCCCTGGCGGGCGCCGGCCGAGGTCCTGTCCGCGTTCGGGACGGAGGCGGGGACCTGCGCCTTCCTGTCGGGCGGGCAGGGGGCGAGGGCGCGGTGGTCCTATGTGCTGCGGGCGCCGGACGCCGCCCTGCGCATCGGCCGCACGGACCGCCGGGACGCGTTCGGCGAACTGGTGGCGCTGCTGGCGGAACCGGGCGAGGCTCATCCGGACGGCCCGCCGTTCCAGGGCGGCGTCGCCGGGCTGGCCGGCTACGAACTGGGCGACCGGGTCGAGCCGCTGGCCCTCGCCGAGCACGCAGATGGCTGGCCGGACCTCGCGGCCTACCGCTACCCGGCCCTGCTGGCCTTCGACCATCATCAGGAACGGGTCCTGGCGATCGGCCGCGGCGACAGCGCCGGCGCGGCGCGGGACCGGGCCCTGGCCGCGGCCGATTGGCTGAGCGCGCCGGGCCTTCCGGCGTCCCGGGACCGCCTTGCTGACGGTTTCGCCGCCGAGACGGCGGGGTCGGCCTATGAGGCCGCCGTCGCCGAGGTGGTCGGGCGCATCCATGCCGGCGAAATCTTCCAGGCCAACATCGCCCGGGTCTGGGGCGGGA
>SDZP01000341.1 GCA_004144935.1 Caulobacteraceae bacterium
GTGGTCAGCCAGCTCTGCTTGTCGCCGACACTTTGGAAAAGGTCTGCATCGACACCGTCGAGGCCGGCTTCATGACCAAGGACCTGGCCCTGCTGGTCGGCGACAAGCAGAGCTGGCTGACCACCGAAGGCTTCCTCGACAAGGTCGACGAGAACCTCAAGGCGGCGATGGCCAAGGCCTAGAGACGGCAAGGGGCGGAGGGCAACCTCCGCCCCTTTTCTCTTGTCCGGTGATGTTCCGCCGACATCTGCCGGCCGAGGCCATGGTCGCCCCGGTTGTCGAGCAGGACGGCCGCGTCGTCGGGCTGGCCCACTGCCTCAGCGTTCATTCAAGACCGCGATTGACGAACCGGCGTGATCCGGACCATGACGTCTGTCAGACTGCGTGAAGTAATGTACCGGGCCGGCGGCGAACAACAGCCTCGCGCTAAGGTGTCCTGCCGCTCGATATGGTTGCGTTGGGGAAGAGTTTGGATCGCCGGACGCCGTTGGCCGAGGATGCGACCCAGCCCGGGCGTTCGCTCGAGCCCTGGCTCAATGAATCCGACGCGCTGACCGCCGCCCTTAGGGCTGGCTCCAGGGATTTTGCCGAAGGTCTCGGCGGACCGACGACGGCCTTCGCCCTGGTGCGCGCCGAGCGGCTGGGGGTCGCCGTGGTCGATCGGGGCGGCGCTCTCCTGTTCGCCAATGACGCCTGGCGACAGGCGGTCGCCGGCGCGGACCTGGACCGGGAGGCGATGGCGGCCGTGATCGCCAACGGCGGCCGGCGCACCGTGCTGATCGACCACGGCCCGGCCATGGTCGGCCGGTCGACCGCCGTCTTCGCCGCCGTCGGCCTGGCGCGCCAGTGGGCCCTGCCTGAGGAAGCCCTGAGCTGGATGGAGGACGACCGGGCGGCGGCCGTGATCCTCGTCGTCGGCGCGTTGTCGGCGGCTCAGGTGCTGGCCGATGTCTGCGCGGCGTTCGGTCTGACCGACCTGCAGACCCGGGTGGCGATCGGCCTGGTGCGGGCCGGCGACGTGCGAGGCGCGGCGGCGGAGGCCGGCGTCTCATACCAGACCGCGCGCAAGGTGGCCTTCGACGCCATGCGACGGGTCGGCGCGCCGCGAATCACCGGGCTGATCGAGCGTCTGGTGCGGCTGTCGTTCGGGGTCTGGCCGCAGGGCGAGGCCGGAGCCGCCGAACTGACGGACGTCTGGGGCCTGTCGGTCCGGCAGGCCAGCCTGGCCCTGCGCATCGCCGAAGGCGCGAGCCGCGCCGAGGCCGCCGCGGCGGCGGGGATGTCCGAGGCCACGGCAAAGAAGGAACTGGAGGTCGTCTTCCAGGTCATGGGCGTCCATTCGGCCGCCGCCTTGGCGCGGGCGGTGACGGAGGCCCGGGCGCTGGCGCTGATCACCGACGCCACCCACGACGAGGCGCAGCTGCACAACGACTTGGTCGAGCCGCTGGGCCTCTTCCAGCGGCCTGACGGCTCCCAGGTGGCCTACAGCGACTACGGCCCGAGGTCCGGCCGGCCCGTCCTGATCCTGCATTCCAGCTCGGCGTCGCGGCCGGCCCCCAGCCGCCTGGTCGCGGCGCTGCAGGCGCAGGGGTTCCGCCCCCTCAGCCTGGATCGGCCAGGTTTTGGCCTGAGCGATCCGCATCCCGACCGAGCCCGCTGGCGAAGCGATCCGTTCGATGCGGCCGTCGATGACGTGAAGCTGCTGCTGGCTCAGCTCAAGCTGAAGCGGGTCGATATCATCGCCCGCGGCGGCGCCCAGGTCGCCACCGCCATGGCCCAGACCGCGCCACAGATCATGGGCCGGGTCCTGCTGGTCAATCCCGATCCGGCCAGCGCCTCGCACACCCGGCGCCGGGGTCCGGTCGGCGCGCTGCAGGAGGCCTATATGCGCCACCCGGACCTGATCGAGGGGCTGGTCAAGCTGGTCGCCTCGAACCTGTCGAGCAGCCAGTCGCGGCGGATCATGCTGAAGGCGGTCGAGAGCAGCCCGCTGGATCTCGCCATCTTCGCGGATCCCCGGAACATGGCCGACTATCGACGCGGTTTCCGCCTGTTCGCCACGGGACGGATCTCCGGCTACGTCGCCGAGCAGACGGCCATCCATCACTGGACCTGCCCGCCCCTGTCCGATGTCGGCCATTGGCGCGTGCTGCTGAGCCGCCACGACTTCCTGCACGACCCTGACCGCACCTACGAGGTCTGGCGGGACATCCTTCCCCAGGCCCGGTTCGACTGGGTTGAGGACGGCTCCCGCCTGATGGTCATGAGCCACGCCGACCTGGTCGCCCGGACCCTGGCCGAGGCGGCCGATCCCCCCTGAGGCGCTTCCCGTCCCGGTGGTGTGGACGCGACAGGGACGGCGTTTCGTGCTCACATGGTTTCATGCGCAACAGCCTCTTCCGGATCGTCCTGCTCGCCCTGGCGCTCTTCGCCATCGCCTTCGTGGCGGCGCCCTTCTACAGCTATCGCGCCCTGCGCGCGGCGGCGGTGGCCGAGGACGTCCAGGCGATGAGCCAGCTGGTCGACTTCCCGGCCGTGCGCAAGAGCCTGGCCGGCCAGCTCGATCCCGACACCACCCGCACCGCCGAACCGCCGACCATATGGCAGGACCCGGTCGGAGCCATCCGGCGAGCCTGGAAGGATGTCGCGCCGCAGCCGCCGAAGATCGACCGCTATGTCACCGTGTCGGGCCTGGGCGACGTGCTGCGCGGCTATCCGCCGGGCGAGGCGCCGCCGGAAGCCAAGCCGGACGGCAGCCTGATGAGCGGCGCCAAGGGTCTGGTCAGCGGGCCCTGGCCGGGGGTCGCCTACTTCGGCCTGGAGCGGGTGCGGTTCGCCATCAAGCGACCGGGTGAGCCGGACAAGGTCACCCTGCTGACCTTCGAGCGCCGCAGCCTGTTCATCTGGAAACTGTCCCACGTTCAGCTGCCCGAGGGCGAACGATAGTTCTTGTTTTGTTCTGTTTCGGGGGTAAGCTCCCGAAGCAGAACACGGGAGGACTTCATGATCACCTACGTCACCATCGGCGCGCTCGACAGCGAGCAGTCCGGCAGGTTCTACGACGCGGTGTTCGACGCGCTTGGCCATGACCGGCGCACGGAAGGCGGCGGCTGGATCGGCTATGGGCCCAAGGGCGGCGGCCAGGGCTTCACCGACTGCCACACCGCCCTCTGCCCGCCCTTCGACGGCCAGCCGGCGCGGGCCGGCAACGGCATCATGGTGGCCTACCACGCCGACACGGCCGCCGAGGTCGACGCGGCCTGGGCCGCCGGCATGGCGGCCGGCGGGACCGACGAAGGCCCACCCGGCAACCGGCCGCCCGGCACGCCGGGCTTCTACGGCGCCTACCTGCGCGATCCGACCGGCAACAAGATCGCCATCGTCGCGACGGGCTGAACAGGATGGACGCGCGCCGGGGTACGATCAGCCGGGCGCGGGTTCTGAGGTCCAACACCAGCCTTCCGGAAGGCCTGTTGTGGCGGCGGTTGCGGGATCGGCAGCTCGAGGGTCTGCGATTCCGCCGACAGCATCCGGCTGGACCCTATGTGCTGGATTTTTACTGCGCCGCGGCGCGACTTGCCGTCGAGGTCGATGGGCAACATCACCACGATGAGGCTAGGAAGGAGCATGACGCGATCCGTGATCGCTGGCTGGAACGGCAGGGCATCCAGGTCTTGCGGATTCCGGCCCGGGTCGTGCTGTCCAACATGGACTCCGCCATCCTGACGATCCTCGGCGTCATTGGCGCCCGCCCTAGTGCCTCCCCCTTTGGGGGAGGCACTAGGG
>SDZP01000342.1 GCA_004144935.1 Caulobacteraceae bacterium
CTCCACAAAACTGTCCGGCCAGGCGAACTCGTCCTCGCTGTGGATATCCCCGCCCCGCACCCCCAGCGTATCGACATTGGGCAGCCCGACCGCGAACAGGTTGTTGCCCTCACACACCCCGCCCGAAGGCTTCCAGGCAATCTCCTGCCCCAGCGCCGCCCCGACCTCGCGCACGGCCCCGAACAGCGCCGCCTGGGCGCCGTTGAACGGCTTGGCCGGCCGCGTCACCCCGCCGAACACGCTCACGCCGAGACCATCGCCGCGCCCGCAGCCGCAGGCCGCCTCGACCTCGCCCTCGATCCAGCGCCGGCTCTCGTCGTCGGGGAAGCGCACATTGAACCGCACCACGGCCAGGTCCGGCACCACGTTCAGCGCCGAACCGCCGTCGATCTTCGCCAGATTGACCGTCACCCCGTCGCGCCGCCCGTTCAGCCCGTCCAGGGCCCCGGCGATGCGCACCGCCGCCGTCACCGCGTTGCGCCCCTCGTCGAAGGCGCGGCCGGCATGGGCGCTGCGCCCGGTCACCTTGACGTGGAAGTTGCCGCTGCCCTTGCGCGCCCCGGCCAGGGTGCCGTCGGCCAGCGCCGGCTCATAGGTCATCCCCACATGCCCTTGGGCCCCGATCCGGCTCAGCACCGCCCCGCTGCCCAGCGAGCCGATCTCCTCGTCGGGGCTCAGCAGCACCCGCCAGCCCACGGCCTCGCGGCCGCCAAAACCCTCAAACGCCTCCAGCGCCGCCAGCATCACCGAGATGCCGCCCTTCATGTCGGCGATGCCGGGTCCGTTCAGCGCGCCATCGGCGCGCCAGCCCACCGCCTGGAACGGGCTGGAGGCCGGAAACACCGTGTCGTAATGGCCGGTCATAACCACCTGCACCGGCGCCTGCGGCCGAAGTTGCACCAGCAGCGACGGCGGCGGACTGTGCAGCGTCTCCCGCCCGTCGGCCGCCACCTCCACCGTCGGCTCCAGCGCCTCATGGCTCACCGCCGCCTGCGGCAGGGCCTCGCCCCACACCTCGGTCAGCAGATCCAGCGTCGCCCGCAGCCCCTCGAGGTTGCGGCTCCCGCTATTGCCGGCGCACCACCCCACCGCCCGCGCGACGACCTCCTCGCCCCGCTCGGAGATGGACTCCAGAACCGACCGCTCCTGCGGCGTCACCTGCATTCAAAGCCCCTATGGACCGACACTCACGCCATTGCCCGCGGACTTAAGTCGACGCGGTGAACTGTGAAGGCGGCCCCCGGAATGGCGCAAGACGGGAGTCGCGGACTGAGGAGCAGTGTTAGCTGAGGGAGGGGGTGAGGTGAAGCCTTCGCCGGCAAGTCGCGCGCTCAGGTTCCCTTTTTGATTTGTCGACGACGGGCTCGGGCCAAAGTCTTTCTAAAGGTCGCACCAAGGCTCGCCACCATCACAACATGATGAGAATTCGGCTTAACCTTGGCCCCTTCAAAGTCCGCTCCCATGAGAGCCGACAAAAATGCGTCCATTGATTCCTGAAGTTCATCTTTATCAGCCGAACTGCAATTCTCATCCAACACTTTCTTAGCTGCTCGTATGTCTTGTTCATACATACGAATCCGAGATTCCAAAACGCTTTTGTTGGTCTCGGGAGCCTTGGACCAATACTCCGCAGCCGCCTCGATGGCCCGCCTAGTATCATCCCGGAGCTGGTCAGAAATCTTCGTTCGATACTCTCTAGATGCACGATCGCGATCTAAAAATCGATTAGCAAGAAGCGCGAGAAAAGCTGCTAGAACAGCAACGCTGACTGAGACGGCCCCCTTTGTAAGCTCGACCCATAAATTTACAGTATCCGGTTCAGGCGGCACCGCGCTCACGCGGCCTTCTCTTGGCGACCCTGTTCCTCGCTCACAAATTTCCAAGCAATGTTGACAAAATTCGTCAAATCTTCGTCTGTAGTTGTGACCTGAAAACGCTCTCTTATAGTAGTCTCTGAAAGCTTAGCCTTGCGGACTAGACCGCCCCAGACCTCCTCCCAAAAGGACGACGGTAGAGTTGCGATTCCGTCTATATCTACGACAACTCGCTCAGCGCGTTTGAGCGCCGGCATTAAATACCGATCCCGGAACTTTTGGCCGTTGTAGGGACCGTCCTCCGGATACCTTCCGGCGGGATAGGCACTGTAATCTCGCGCAAGCTGGATGGTCGTCTGTGCGTCAAGCGCCATGCTGCACCTCCCACTCCACAAGAGTGCCACAGAACGGCGCAGATAGCGTGCGCCGCACCACTTTGTTCCCAGGGCGGAAAGTTACCACGCCTGCTCCGCTCATAATCCGCAGAAATCCTTTCTGGGTCTTGTCGATCCATTCGGCCATTTCATAAAGGCCGCGACCACGTCCACCTATATCGGTCGAGGTTCGTCGAAGTTCCAGTGCCGCCTCGATAAGACCTGCATCAGTTTTTTCCGGGTCAAGTCGATCAAGTAGCGGAATGGCTGATGTCCAGTGGCTAGACCGCGGCAAGGTAGCCGGAATGCCTACCCCTTGGTCATAAATCATCATATGCATGGTTCCGCTATCTGGTGACCACGCCCCCGTAGCCCACCAGTCCCCTTTCGGCTGCATCGGATACCAAATCCGCCCCGGTGGGTAAGCGTGGTGATGCACATTTGTCATCGCTTCGCACAGGGCGTTGTTGACGGGAACGCGCGGCCCAAATTCCAGTCCGCATAGCTCTTCTAATTCCACCCTAAGCTGATCGGCTTGCTGGCCATCGGGTGCCGAACCTCGGCGGTATTTCAGCATCCGCCTCACTGGGCCCGCTGGTGGCCGGATAAAGGACCCCTTTGGGGCGATACGTAGCAGTTCAAACAACCCGGAGGTCAGGAAGAGTTCTCGAACGTTCTCGTGCCACTGATCGTCATTTGATCGCAGAGTTACGCCCTGCCTTTTCGTAAAGGAACGATCCATCTCTCCTGCGAGCACCAAGCCAACCGCAGGATCGATGTCTTTTATCTGATCTAGATTTATTCGCGAGAAGCTTGACTTATAGCCGTACCTCCCGAGCCGCTCCTTTTTATCGGATGAGCGAGCTCGGATCGCCAAGATGAAAGCGAGAGTTTCTTCGTAGTTGTCTTCGAAGCTGAGCCTTGCTGGCGGATTAAGTATGCTCAGCTTTTGCTCCGGAATCCGCCGCTCATCGGCTGGCGGCAACTGGCTGCGCCAACTCCGGAAGGCATTCCTTGCCTTGGTTCTGGCCAATCGATCAGCGGCACGGTTTTTCTCTGATTGCCCACTCCATACTCGAGCTATCTGACCCCTTCGCGCCCTTCGCCTGAGGACTCTCAAATGCCTCTCACTCAACAAACGCATGCCGCCCCCCAAGAGTCGCCCGTGATAATACGCCACGATTGAGCCCATTTTTCCGGAGTCGGGAAAGTTGAAAGTTGCGGCAAGTCTGTTTGCATTGTGGTCTTCCCTGACGCGTCAAGCCGCGCAGCAGGCGCTGATGGAGGGCTATGCTGATACGGCAGACAAGGCGAGGCGGTGCCGTCGGCTTGTATCGGAAAACAATGCAAACTGGTTGCCCCTATCCCTCCACCCCCGCCACCAACGCATTGCGCGGCGCCTCCGGCGCGGCGGCGCGCAGGTCGAAGGGCGTTGTCGCGGGGGGAGCGTCAGGCCGCACATCGGCCAGCGGCCGAACAAGAGCCCTCAGCCGTCGACCCAAACATGGGGTGATAGGCCGTGTGGCGGCGGTCGGCGGCGATGCGGGCGAAGCCGGCACCGATCGCTGCATCCTCGCCCTTGAAGTTCCAGCGACGAACCGACACACCAGGCGCGCTATCGTTCAACCGTTACGGCGGCTAAGTCTGCCGTCTGGAGAACCCCGTGACTCGTTTCAACGCCCTCAAGGCCGCCCTCGCCGCCGCAATCGCCATGGCCTGCACCAGCTGTGTCAGTTCAGAGATTGTCGTGCCCGAGGGCGCGCCGACCGCGCAGTTCTTGTTCGCGCCGGCGCCCGGCCTCGAGAACGCGGGCTACTACGGGCGGCCGGACCTGCAACTGCTGTTCTCCCGTTCGAATGCCCAGTGCAAGCCAAGACTGCCGATGCCGCTCATCGGAACCCAGGCGGGCTTCGAGGCGATGAAGGCCCCGATCGCCATCGAGTCCGGAAAGCGCCTGTTCATGAGCGCCATTTCGAACCAGGCCACCGCAGTCGGTCGCAGCAGCTGCGTGAACGTCGCCAGCTTCGTCCCCGAGACAGGACACGATTACGAGGCCTATCAGCAATGGAGCCCTCAAGGCCCCTCTTGCCGGCTGGTGGTCATCGACAAGGCTACCGGGCGGGCTCCGGCCAGCTTTGAGGAACACCCGGTCGTCCAGGCCTGCCGCTAGGCGGCCCCGCAGGGCCCCGGCTGGCGCTGAATCCGCCGTCCGGTGGCCAGGACCACGGCCTTTGAGGGGCCCCAAAACCCCTGCCCGCCGGGCATTTTTCCGAATATGTCTAGACATATTCGTGTGGCTTCCCGCCCCCTCACCGCCCCTCGCCAGGACTACTACCGCCCGCGTAAGTCGCCCCGCTCACATCCCGGCCTACATTCCCTGCGCCTCGGCCTACACGCCGGCCTACGCCCCGGCCTACATTCGCAGCCGCCCCACCCACGCCAAAGCCCACAGCCACGGGTCTTTCGCCCGCCTTCCCCCGGCTGCCGGAACGCACGCGCCTTTTTTGTAGCCCCGCCGCCCCGCGCTATAATGCTCTCCGCTTCGATAACCGCCTCCAGCCGCGCATCCGGCGCCCCGGGGGCGGCAATCGGAGCGGCGGCGCGGCTAACTTGCCCCTACGAAACCGGTCCTTAAGGCCGATCGCCTAAACCCCTCCCCCATGGGGGCTGCCTCGATCATGACCACCGACCGCGCGGCCACGGCCGCCGCCTTCCGCGCCATCGCCGCGACGCGGGGCAAGGACCTGAAGGCGCGGCTCGGGTTCGCCGTCTTCATCGGCGTCATCGGCTGGGTGCTGGCGCCGGGCCCGGCCGCGGTGCTGTGGTTCGCCGCCGTCGTCGCCGGCCAGCTGGTCGACCACTGGATCTCGGCGCCGCTGCGCCGCCCGGCGGACGGCGAGGCCTGCATGTCGACCGGCCGCCACGTCGCCTTCGTGGCCAGCATGACCCTCAACGCCTTCCTCTATTCGGGCCTGGCGGTCTGGCTGTGGTTCCAGGGAAGCGCCGTCGGCATGGCCTTCGCCCTGCTGTCGCTCTGCGGCTCGATCATCAACAACGCCCTGCAGATGGCCCAGACGCCGCGCGCCCTGCCCTGCGTCATCGGCCCGCCCGGGCTCTACATCGTCGGCCTGCCGCTGATCACCGGCCTGACCAGCCCGGCCCAGGACGGCGTGCAGATGGTGCTGATCGCCAGCGGCGGGGCGGTCTACATCCTGCATGCCCTGATGGCGGTGAAGCGCATCTGGACCACCAATCGCCAGACCGAGGCCGCCGTCGAGGCGGCCCAGAAGGCCAACGCCGCCAAGAGCGACTTCCTGGCGACCATCAGCCACGAGATCCGCACCCCGATGAACGCCGTGGTCGCCGCCGGCGACCTGCTGCGCCGCACCGACCTGACCCGGGAACAGGCCGAGCATGTGGCCATGCTGGGCAACGCCTCCGAGGTGCTGCTGGGCCTGCTCAACGACGTGCTCGACCTCTCCCGCATCGAGAGCGGCAAGCTGGAGGTCGAGCTGGTCCCCTTCGACCTTACCGAGAAGCTGGCCGCCGCCGTGCAGCTGTGGAGCGCCAAGGCCAGCGACGGGGTGAGCCTGCGCTTCGAGCCGGCCGGCGTGCCCGCCCGCATCATGACCGACCCGCTGCGCTTCCAGCAGATCGTCTCCAACCTGCTCTCCAACGCCACCAAGTTCACCCGCGCCGGGGCCATCGTCGTGCGGGCCGGCCAGCTGGTCGGGCTGGACGATCCGGTGCTGTGGATCGAGGTCGAGGACAGCGGCAGCGGCATGGACGCCGAGACCGCCGGCCGCATCTTCTCCAGCTTCGAACAGGGCAGCAGCGGCGTCACCCGCGTGCATGGCGGCACGGGCCTGGGGCTGGCCATCAGCCGCCGCCTGGCCCAGCTGATGGGCGGCTCCCTGACCGTCCGCAGCCAGCTGGGCTACGGCTCGGTCTTCCGCTTCGAGATCCCCCTGATGGTCGCCGAGGCCGCCGCGCCCGCCGCCGCCGACGCCGAGGAAGGCTGGGGCGGGGCCTCCGTCTCGGTGCTGCTGGCCGAGGACCATGTGGTCAACCAGCGCATCGTCCGCCTGATGCTGGAGCCGTTCGGGGCCGCCGTCACCGTCGCCGCCAACGGGGCCGAGGCCGTCGAACTGGCCGCCCTGCGCCCCTACGACGTCATCCTGATGGACATGCAGATGCCGGTCATGGGCGGGGTCGAGGCCGCCGCCCGCATCCGCGACGGCGGACCCAACGCCGCCACGCCGATCCTGGCCCTGACCGCCAACGCCCTGGCCGAACACCGCGCCGAATGGGCCGCCGTCGGGGTCGAGGTCTTCATCACCAAGCCGGTCGAGATGCAGGTCCTGCTGGACCATGTGGCGGCGGCCCATTCGGCGCGGTGTTCGGCCAGGGCGTTGGCGGTCAGGGCCAGG
>SDZP01000343.1 GCA_004144935.1 Caulobacteraceae bacterium
CCTCGTCCCGGGTCGCCGAGAGCGGCGAGGCGGCAGGCATGGCCTTGAACGCTGGCCTTGGCGGGGCCGGCGCCTGGCCGCCCAGGCCGAGCGCCTGCAGGGCCGTGGGGTCCAGGTCCCGGTCGAGGGATATCGGCCCGGCGGTCGGCACTACCCCGGTCGGCTTGCTGTTCCCCCAGGGACGCGGGTTGGCGAGATTGGCCGAGCCGGTGAGGATGCTGCTCTGGCGAGGCGGGGCCGGCGGCGGCGCGGCCGGCTCCGGAGCCCGGCGCAGGGTCGGCGGGGCCATGGTCGGCACGGGGCTTGCCTGCATCTGGGGCTTCGGCTTCGGCGGCGGCGCCGACCGGGGCAGCGGCCCCATGGTGAGCGACACGCCCCGCGCCCGGGCCCAGCTGCCCGGGGCGCGATCCGCGCCGCCGGCCGGGGGCTCAGGGGCCTGGGCCGCCGCGTCAGGGGCGGCGGCGGTCTCCGGCGTCGGTTGCGGGGTCTGGTCGCCCGTTTCGTCGGGCTTGTCGGTCGGCGTATCGGCGGGCGTCATCTATGTCCTTGAGCCGCCCGAAGGCGACCGTATCTGGCATGGCTATCTGGCGGCGATCGACCTTGGCCGATTTTCGCCCTCGCGGTCCAGTCTGACGCCGGAATTCGCCGCAACCAAGGCGCCCGGCCCCAAACCGTTTTCCGGCCCGATCCCCCGCGTTCCAGCGCGCGCCCCCTTGCGAAAACCCGGGCGGAGCGCGAGAGGATAGGGCCATGAGCGACGACCTGATCAAGCCGCCCCTGACCCTGGAATGCTATCCGACCAACGAACGGCCGCCGGATATCGTGCCCGGACGTCCGCAGCGGGCCTGGATGGACGCCTTCGCCGAGCGTCATCCTTACCGTTGCCTGCCCCTGACCATGGCCAACACCACCGGCTGGGAAATCCTAAACCCGGTCGGCTTCACGGCCGAATGGAACGGCGGGGCGCACCAGGACTGCATCACCTTCACGGCCGACCAGCCGCATCCCTCGTTCCACGACCTGGTGAAGAGTCATTTCTCCCGCGGCATCATCACCTTCCACACCGGCTACCTGTTTCGCACGCCGCCCGGCTGGTCGATGTGGTGCGCCGGCCCGCCCAACCACATCAAGGACGGGGTGCAGCCGCTGACGGGCCTGGTCGAGACCGACTGGCTGCCCTTCCCCTTCACCATGAACTGGATGTTCACCCGGCCCGGCCGCATCAGGTTCGAGAAGGGCGAGCCCTTCTGCTTCATCACCCTAATGCCGGACCAGGCGCTGCAGGTCACCCAGCCCCTGACCAAGAGCCTCAACAAGAACCCCGACCTGCGGGACCAGTACGAGGCCTGGTACAAGTCGCGCTCGGAGTTCAACGCCAAGCTGGCGAAGCAGGACCCCGAGACCATGCGCGAGGCCTGGCAGCGGTTCTACTTCCGCGGCGAGATCCCTGAGGAAGTCGGTGCGGCCCCGACCAAGCACGTCAACAAGCGTCGCTTGAAGGCCCCGAAAATGGGATTCTGAGGGGGCGACGATTCTTTGTCGGGCGCCGCTTGCAAAGGTTTCCACCCTCTGCCATAAGCCGCGCTCTCGAATTCGGGCGGCGCAAGCGGCCCTGGAGGCGGGCGTAGCTCAGTGGTAGAGCACAACCTTGCCAAGGTTGGGGTCGAGAGTTCGAATCTCTTCGCCCGCTCCAATTTCGAGACCTCGCAAAGGGCGGCCTCCGGGCCGCCCTTTGTCGTTCCGCCGACCCTGATCCGGAACCCTCACCCCCACGCCCCGTTGTCAGCGGCTGGGACATGAAGACAGGGAAGTTTAGCCATGGTTGATCGAATCATCGAACGCACGGACGGTGTCGTCACCGAACGGGAAGTCACCCGCGACGCCGCCTCGCCGGTCTATGTCGAGCGCCGCAGCGGCGGTGGCGGCATCGGCGCGGTGCTGATCGGGATCGGCGTGCTGGCGCTGGTCGCCATCGTCGCCTTCTTCCTGATGAGCCAGAACAACAACGACGCCCTCCGCACCGAAGCGGTCACCGACGCGGCGGCCAACGTCTCGCAGTCGGCCGCCAAGGCCGCCGATGGCGTCTCCAGCGCCGCCCAGCAGGCGGCCGACAACGTCGCCCCGGCCGAGAAGTAGCCTCAGGCCACGACGATAACGCCGTCACGGACCGTCACCGGCCAGGCCTCCAGCGCCTGGCCGGCGCACGGTCCGGACGTGCAGGCCCCGTCCTCGATCCGGAACAGGGCCCCATGGCCGGCGCAGAGCAGCCGGTCCTTCGTGCGGGTCAGATAGTTGTCCATGATGGCCAGCGGCCAGCCGGCGTGCGGACAGACATCGACGTAGCCGTGCAGCTGGCCGTCCTTGCGGACCACGAAGCCGGCGAACAGCGCCTCCCCCTCCCGGAACCGGAAGCCCTTGGCGCCAGGGTCGTCGATGCCCTCCAGCGGGCAGAGCGGCGTGCCGGGAGCGGGCCTTGCCGGATTTTCGGGGGCGGGGCTCAGGTCACGCTCCCCAGCGTCACCTTCCAGGCCCGCACGAAGGTGGTCTCGAACAGCCCGGCCAGCTTGTAGGGGTCGCCATTGGCGAAGGCCTCGACCTCGGCCAGGGTTTCGGCCTCGACCACCAGCATCGAGCCGGCCATCTCGCCCTCGACCAGGAAGGGACCCGCCAGCTTCACCATCTCGCGGTGGGCGGCAATGTAGGCCAGGTGCGCCTCGCGGGTCGCCATCCGCAGCGGCAGGCCACCCTCTTTGTCGAGGCAGGAAATGACGAACAGGGCCATGCGGGCGCTCCGATGATTTGCGTCGTCATAGCCCAGATGCGATGGGGCAGTCATGCATGCGACCGCAAGAGACCTTCCGCAGCCCGTTATCTTCATCGGCGAGGCCGGTGCACGCCTCGAGGTTCCGCCGGACACCACCGCGGCGCTGGTCTGCGCGAGCGCCAACTGCCTGTCGGTCTGGGCCCGCCCGGCTTTCGAGGGCCCCCTGCGGATCGAGGTTCAGCCCATGGGCTTCTCACCCGCGATCGACATGATCGAGGTGTTCACCGGGCTGTTGCCCTGCCCCAGCAGCCTGATGTCGATCACGGATACCGGGGGCGCCGAAATCCTCACCTTCAGCATCCGGCGCGTTCAGGCCCTGCTGCAGCTGTTCGTCGATGACGCGGCCAACCCGGCCCGCCTCCTGATCCTGGCTGAACGGCGCTGAGCTAGCGTTCCGACTTCAGCGGCCGCGACAGCAGCCCCAGGATCGCTTCGTCGACCCCGACCTCGCCGGCCAGGATGGCGGCCACGGCGGCGCAGATCGGCATCTCGACCCCCTTGCTGGCCGCCAGATCGCGCACCGCCGGGGCCGAGGCGACGCCTTCCGCCACCGACAGCTTGCCGGCCAGCGCCTCCTCCAGGGTCATGCCGCCGCCCAACGCCAGGCCGACGCTCATGTTGCGGGACTGGGGACTGGAGCAGGTCAGCACCAGGTCCCCGAGGCCGCAGAGCCCGGCCACCGTCTCGGCCTCCCCGCCCAGCGCCTCGGCCATGCGGGTCATCTCGGCGAAACCGCGGGTGATCAGGGCGGCGTGGGCGCTGCGGCCCAGGCCCTTGCCCTCGACGATGCCGCAAGCGATGGCCAGGACGTTCTTGATCGCCCCGCCGGCCTCGGCGCCGATCATATCGCTGGCCGGCAAGCTGTCGGTGGCGGAAGGCGTCGCCTCGGCCCCGGCGGTGCGCGATCTGGCGGCCAGCAAGGGGGT
>SDZP01000344.1 GCA_004144935.1 Caulobacteraceae bacterium
TTGACCGTCACGCCTTTGCGAGCGTTTTCAAGGGCCAGGGCCTTGGTGAAGCCGATCATCCCGGCCTTGGCGGCGGAATAGTTGGTCTGGCCGACCTGGCCCTTCTGGCCGTTGATCGAACTGATGTTGACCACCCGGCCCCAGCCCTGGTTGCGCATGCCGTCGATCACCTGGCGGGTCATGTTGAAGGCCGAGTCCATGTTGACCCGGATCACTTCCGACCACTGTTCGTAGGTCATCTTGTGGAAAAAGCCGTCGCGGGTGATGCCGGCGTTGTTGACCAGCACGTCGATGGGGCCCAGCTGCGCGGCCACCGCGTCGGCGGCCTTCTTGCAGTCGTCGAAGTTTCCCACATTGCCTTTCACCACCATCACGCCCAGCTCGTCGGCGCAGGCCTTGGCGGCGTCCTCGTTGCCGCTGTAGCCGGCGGCCACCTTCATGCCGTCGGCGACCAGACGCTCGACGATGGCCCGGCCGATACCGCGCGTGCCGCCGGTGACGAATGCAACCCTGCTCATGATCTTCCCTTTTTGCTTCCCCGCAGGTCGCACCTTAGGCGAGGCGGTGACAGGAAGGCCACCGCCCGCAATCGCGGTTATGCAGAAATCTCAGATCAGACCGCTTCCAGGCACATGGCCACGCCCATGCCGCCGCCGACGCAGAGCGTCGCCGCCCCCTTTTTCGCCCCCGACCGCTGCATCTCGTGGAGCAGGGTCGTCAGGATGCGGGCGCCGGAGGCGCCGATCGGGTGGCCGATGGCGATGGCGCCGCCGTTGACGTTGGTCTTGGCTGGGTCGAGGCCCAGTTCCCGCACCACGCTCAGCGACTGGGCCGCGAAGGCTTCGTTGCTTTCCACGAGGTCGAGGTCGCTGACTTTCCAGCCGGCCTTCTCCAGCGCCTTCTTCATGGCCGGGATCGGCCCGGTGCCCATGATCTCCGGCTCGACCCCGGCGTGAGCCCAGGAGGCGATCCGCGCCAGGGGCTTCAGCCCCCGCTTCTTCGCCTCCTCGGCGGTCATCAGCACCAGGGCGGCGGCCCCGTCGTTGAGCCCGGAGGCGTTCGCGGCGGTGACCGAGCCCTCCTTGTTAAAGGCGGGCTTCAGGCCGGACACGCTCTCCAGCGTCGCGCCGTGGCGGATGTATTCATCCTTGTCGACGATGGTGTCGCCCTTGCGGCCCTTTATGGTCACCGGGGCGATCTCGGCGTCGAAGCGGCCGGCCTTCTGGGCGGCCTCGGCCTTGTTCTGGCTGGCGACGGCGAAGTCGTCCTGGTCGGCGCGGGTGATCTGCCAGCGGGCGGCGATGTTCTCCGCCGTCTGACCCATGTGATAGCCGTGGAAGGCGTCGATCAGCCCGTCCTTGATCATGGTGTCGACCATGCCGAGGTCGCCCATCTTGGTGCCGTTGCGCAGCTGGGCCGCGTGCGGGCTCTGGCTCATGCTCTCCTGGCCGCCGGCGACGACGATGCTGGCGTCCCCGGACGAGATCTGCTGCGCCGCCAGCGCCACGGCCCGGAGGCCCGAGCCGCACAGCTGGTTGACGCTCCAGGCCGGGCTTTCCACCGGGATGCCGGCGTTGACCGCCGCCTGCCGCGCCGGCCCCTGCCCCGCGCCGGCCTGCAGCACCTGGCCCATGATCACCTCGTCGACGTCGCTGGCCGAGATCCCGGCGCGCTCGACCGCCGCCTGGATGGCGATGCGGCCCAGTTCATGGGCCGGCAGGCTGGAGAGCGCTCCGTTGAACGAACCAACAGGCGTGCGCGCGGCGGAGACGATGACGATGTCGCTCATGTGGCGAAGCTCCCGGCAGAGACTGGCGGTCACATGTTGCGCCGCCGCATTTCAAGGCGAGCGCACCATGCCCAAACGCGGCGGACGAGTCATCCGGTCACGGCGATTTGGTTGGCTTTTTCGCGAATGCGAGCAAGGGTGGCGCAAAGCCTTCGCCTCCGCGATAGTGCAGCGCAAGATATGCGGCCCGAACCGCACAGATATGGGAACGAAATGTCCGACAAGTCCGACGCCGGCAGGGAGGCCGGCGACAAGGTGGTGATCAAGAAGTACGCCAACCGGCGCCTCTACAACACCGCCTCCAGCTCGTACGTCACCCTCGACCACCTCGCCCAGATGACCCGCGAAGGCGTCGATTTCGTCGTTTTCGACGCCAAGACCGGCGAGGACATCACCCGCTCGGTGCTGACCCAGATCATCTTCGACGAGGAGAACCGCGGCGACGGCAAGAACCTGCTGCCCATCCAGTTCCTGCGCCAGCTGATCGGCTTCTACGGCAACCAGATGCAGGCCTTCCTGCCCAGCTACCTGGAGATGAGCCTGCAGAGCTTCGCCCAGCAGCAGGAGCGCATGCGCGCCCAGTTCGGCGGCCCCTTCGGCCAGGCCACCGGCATGGCCGCCTTCGACGACCAGGTGCGCCAGAACATGGCCCTGTTCGAACGCGGCATGAAGATGTTCTCGCCCTTCGCCTACGGGCGCGGCGACGAGACCGCCGGCGCGGGGACGGCCCCGCCCGCCCCGGCCCAGGGCGGCGGCGCCGACGACGACAGCCTCAACGAGCTGAAGAAGCAGGTCGAAGCCATGCGGGCCCAGATCGACAAGCTGGCGTCGAAGTCTTAACCGGTCCGCCCCCAGACTGGGTTCATGACTGAACGGCTCGACCCGACCCGGCCATACGGCGACCGGCGCCAACAGGACCGCCGGCGCGAGGACCGCGTTACCGCGCAGGCGCCGCCGGAAGCCGCCGCCCTGCCCGTCCCGGTGTCGGGCGTCCAGGCGCACGAACACACCAGCCCGCCGCCGCTGGACGGCCAGGCAGCCTTCGCGGCGCAACTTCTGGGACAGCCCGGCGTCAAGCGCGGCCTGAAACAGCCGGGCACGGTGGAGACCGCGCGCTCGGCCTATCTGGAAGCCGAATACAGCGGCCCGGCCGACCGCCGGCCGCCGAAAGGCCTGATCAAGAAGACGGCGATCTGACCGCCAGGGCGGCCTCCAGCGCCGCCACCCGCCGCTCCAGCTCGGCAATCCTTGCCAGGGGGTCGCTGCCGGGTACAGGGGTCGACACCCCGGCCCGCACCGCCGCCTCGACCGGCGACACCCCCAGCAGTTCGGCGAAGGCCGCCACCTCGGCCGCCGACAGCTCGCGCTGATCCTTGAACACCAGGGCCAGATCGGCCTCGCTCAGCCCGGAAACCGCCGCCAGCACGGCGCGCGACAGCCCGCGCTCGGCCAGCCGCGCCTCGTACCAGTCCACATCGAAGAAGAGGGCCAAAGGGGAACACTCCAACTGGCGCCGGACTTGCTTAACCCGGCATAAACCCTGTTGCGGAGCCCAAAGTGACCAGCCTCCTGATCAAAGCCATGGACGTTGCCGTCGTCGCCCTGATCTTCACGATCCTGACGTAGGCAAGCGCGTCAGGCGAAGCGGGAAACGGTTCGCCGCCCGCACGCGCGACAAGACGAAGAATCCGAATTAGGCGCCGTCTCCGCCGTGCCCGAAGTCGATATCGCGGCGGGCGGCGACGATGGTGACGATGAAGCCGGCCAGCACGTCGAGCAGCACCATCACCGTCATCAGGAAGAAGGTGGAGGTGGCGAAGGCCGGGGCCAGCAGGAACTCCACCAGGCAGACGATGAACAGCAGCATCGACAGCGAGTGGTTGATGATGGCGATCCGCCGGCTGGTCGTCGATTTCAGAAGCTCGATGAACAGCACCACCAGGCTGCCGGCCAACAAC
>SDZP01000345.1 GCA_004144935.1 Caulobacteraceae bacterium
GCCTCCGGGAACAGGGTGATGCAGCCCGACAAGGCGATGGCGGCGGCGGCCACTGCCGTGGCCGCCGCCGCCATCGCCTTGTCGGGCTGCATCACCCTGTTCCCGGAGGCCGAGCCGGCCAAGCTGTACCGGTTCCAGATCGCCGCCCCGTCGGAAGTGGCCGCCAAGACCTTCACGGTCACCCGCGGCCCGATCGCCTTCGACCGCGCCGCCGCCAGCGATGGCATCGTCGCGATCACCGGCGACACCGTGCAGTACATCGACAGCGCCCGCTGGGTGGCCCCCGCCCAGCAGATCTTCGAGGAAGAGCTGGTCCGCGCCTTCCAGGCCGGCCCCGCCCGCCTGATCGGTCGCGGCGAGGTCGGCAAGAGCGACTGGCTGATGCGGCTGGATGTCCAGCGCTTCGAGGTCGACTATCGCAACGGTCCCGAGGCCGCGCCGGTGATCGTCGTCGAGATCAAGGCCGCCCTGACGCGCAACGTCCGCGATGGCGACACCTTCGAGACCGTGCTGAAGACCGAGGTCCAGGCCAGCGACAACCGGGTCAGCGCCATCGTGCCAGCCTTCAACAGCGCGCTGACCAAGTCGATGACGGACCTGAACAGCTGGATCGTGGCGACGGGCGGCGGCCGCTAGACCTCCGCCGCTGCTTCAGGCGAGGTCGAACAGGCCGGTCAGGTAGGGGTTGAGCATCCGGCCCTTCGGGTCGAGCGCGCGCCGCACCTCCAGGAAGTCCTTCCAGCGCGGATACAGGGCGCCGAGCCGCTGGCCCTTCAGGCTGTGCAGCTTGCCCCAGTGCGGCCGGCCGCCGGCCCGCTGCAGGATCGGCTCGATCAGCTCGAAGAAGAAGGCGTAGTCGTCCTTGTACCAGGCGTGGATGGCCACCGATCCTCGCGGCCCGCCCCCGAACGGCGACAGCCAGGCGTCGTCGGCGGCGATGCGGCGCACCTCGATGGGGAAGAAGACGTCGCGGCGCTCCTTCTCGATCACCGCCTGCACCTCTTTTAGCGCCGCCAGCTGGGTCTCCGGCGGCAGGTGGTACTCCATCTCGTTGAAACGCACCGGCCGCTCGGTCGACAGCAGCTTCCAGCCTTCGTCGACCGCCGTCTCCGGCTCGGTCCCGCCCAGCAGGAGACCGGCCACGCTCCTGCGCACGCCATTCGACCAGCCGAAGGTGTTGCGCAGCATCTTCAGCGCCTCAAGGAAGGCGTCGTCCTGGCTGGGCGGCGGCGCCAGCGCCGGCTCGTCGGTCTCGTCATGGGTGATGTTGGCGGCCAGGCCCGTGAACGGGATGGCGTAGAACTCGTAGTTGCGATGCGCCTTCCAGCGGTCCTCCGCCTTGCCGAGCGTCTCCTCGAACGGCTCGATCCAGACCCGGCGGCGCAGGCGGCGATTGGCGGTGGTGCGCAGCTTCACCTGGGTGATGATCCCAAGCGCCCCCAGCGACACCCGGGCGGCGTCGAACACCTCCGGCCGCCTGCCCGCGTCGCACTCCACCGTCTCGCCGTCCGCGGTGACCAGGGTCAGGGCCATGACGTCGCCGTGGATGGCCGGCAGGCCGATGCCGGTGCCGTGCGTCGCCGTCGAGATCGCCCCGGCGACCGACTGCTTGTTGATGTCCGGCAGGTTGGCCATCGCACGGCCCTTCGCCGCCAGCGCCGGTCCCAGCGCTCCCAGCCGCGTGCCCGCCCTGACCACGGCGGTGTCGCCCTCCCAGTCGACCACCCCGGCGAGGCCGTCGAGCGACACCAGCGTGCCGTTGGTCGCCGCCAGGGCGGTAAAGCTGTGCCCCGCGCCGACCGCCCGGATTGGACCCACCGCCGTCTTCAGCCCCGCCGCCAGTTCGGCCTCGTCGCCGGGAGCCAGCCGCTGGGCCGGATAGGCGGTCTGGATACCCGACCAGTTGCGCCACAGCATCCGCCCCTGGCCGTTGACGGCGGCTGGCGACGGCGGCTCGGGCTTGTCCAGGTTGGCGACCACCGCCGCCCCGCCGGTGGCCAGCACCACGCCGCCGACCCCGGCCGCACCGAGGACCATGGCCTTGCGTCGCGTCACCATCACTTCGCTCCGGACATGAAATGGATGAGCGCCTCATAGTCGGCCGCCGTACAGCCGGCGCACTGCCCGCCGGCCGGCATGGCCTTGAAGCCCTGCACGGTGTGGCCGACCAGCGTCGGCATCCCCTGCTTCAGCCGCGGCGCCCAGGCGGCGGCGTCACCGGATAGCGGCGCGCCGGACGCCTTGATCGTGTGGCAGGTCTTGCAGGAGGTCTCGTACAGCGCCGCCAGCCGCGCCTCGGCCGGGACCAGCGCCGCCGATTGCTCGGGCGTGATCGGCCTGGCCTGGGGGCCGCAGGCGCAGAGGCCGAGCGCCATGGCGGCGATTGCGAGAAGTCTGGTCATGCCGTCCCCATGGGCGCGTCGAGTCCGCCCTTGGTGCGAAGGTGACACCAGCGTCACCCTTGTTGGCAAGCCCCGGCTGTCAGGGAAGGCCGTGCAGCCGCCTGGCCGCCGTCAGGGTGTTCTGGAGCAGGCAGGCGATGGTCATCGGGCCCACCCCGCCCGGCACGGGCGTGATCCAGCCGGCGACCTTGACCGCCTCGTCGAAGGCCACATCGCCGACCAGCCGCATCTTTCCCTGCGCCGCCTTTTCCGGATCGCGCGACGGCAGGCGGTTGATGCCGACATCGATGACCGCCGCCCCGGGCTTGATCCAGTCGCCGCGAACCATTTCGGTCCGTCCAACGGCGGCGACCAGGATGTCGGCCTCGCGGCAGACGCTGGCCAGGTCGACGGTGCGGCTATGGGCGATCGTCACCGTGCAGTCGGCGGCCAGCAGCAGCTGGGCCATCGGCTTGCCCATCAGGTTGGACCGCCCGATCACCACCGCCCGCTTGCCCTTCAGCTCGCCCAGCGCATCCTTCAGCAGCATCATGCAGCCGACCGGCGTGCAGGAGGTCAGGGCCGGCAGGCCGCTGGCCAGCCGCCCGGCGTTGGTCACCGTCAGCCCGTCGACATCCTTGTCCGGCGAAATCCGCGCCACGATCCGGTCCTGAGACAGGTGCGCCGGGACCGGAAACTGCACCAGGATGCCGTGGATGGCTGGATCGCTGTTCAGTCGGTCGATCAGCCCGAACAGCTCCGCCTCGGTGACGTCGGCCGCCAGCCGGTGGGTCTCCGAATACATGCCGGCGGCGGTCGTCTGCTCGCCCTTGTTGCGCACATAGACCTGGCTGGCGGGATCCTCGCCGACCAGCACCACGGCCAGTCCCGGCGTCAGGCCATGCTCGGCCTTCAGAACCGCGACCTCCTCGGCCACCCGCTCGCGCACCCCCGCGGCGAAGGCCTTGCCGTCGATGATGGTCGCGTCGCTCATGGGGCCTCCGGGGTTGGCGAGCCCCTACCCTGTCGCGACGGACTCGGCAACGGATCAGCGCAGAGTGGTCAGTGCGATCGACTGCTCGAGGGCCCGCATCGCGGTGTAGGCGTCCGACGCGCTGACGAAGATCGAGAAGCGGATGCTCGGCTCCGCCAGGGCGCAGATGGCCCCGCCGGTCAGGCTGGGCACATCGTCATAGACCCAGCAGAGAAAGGTCCCGGGCTTGCCGGCGGTCTTCAGGATCTTGCTCTGGGCCCCCATGGACGGATCTTCGATCATCGCGGCCCGGTTCATCCGGGTCATCACGCTTTCGATGAACTGGCGCGGCGTCGTGCCGTTGGGGGTCATCGTGCTGTAGGC
>SDZP01000346.1 GCA_004144935.1 Caulobacteraceae bacterium
ATCCCGCCCGCGTGCCGGTCCGGACTCTGGCCGACATCATCGCCTTCAACCGCGCGCACGCCGACACCGAGATGTCCCTGTTCGGCCAGGATCTGTTCGAACAGGCCGACAAGACCCGGGGCCTGAAGGACCCCGCCTACCTCAAGGCCAGGGCCACCGCCGACCGCCTGGCGCGCGGCGGCCTCGACAAGCTGCTGGCCGACAACCGCGTGGTCGCCCTGGTCGCTCCCACCCTCGGCCCCGCCTGGTTCATCGACCCCATCCTCGGCGACCGCTACGTCGGCGGCGGCGCCGGCAATGCCGCGGCTGTGGCTGGCTATCCGCACCTGACCGTGCCGATGGGCCTGGTCCGCGGGATGCCGGTGGGGCTGAGCTTCGTGGGGCCGAAATGGAGCGACGGGACCCTGCTGCAGCTGGGGTACGCCTATGAACGGGCGTCGAAGGCGCGCGTGGCGCCGACGATGTGACCGTCGGATTGGCAGAGCGGATACCTCTCCCATAGGGAGAGGTAATCTACGGTCGACCCTAGTAAGCCGGGCTGGCCTTCGGCTTGCCCCACCGCTTTTTCACCGGTGGCGGCGGCTCGGGCTGCAGCGGGCCGGGCGCCCCGTCGCGCTGGAAGCCGTAGTCGTAGCCGTCGCTGTCCCAGCCGCGGCGATACCCGCCCGACCAGCCCCGCTCGCGAAGCGACCCCGGCAGGTTGCGGCTGGACATGCAGTAGAGCCCGCGCTCGTAGCGGCTGCTCCAGCAGTCGCGGTCCGAATAGACCCAGTTGTCCTCCAGCTCGAGGATCGCGCCGCGCTCGGCGTAGGCCGGGCGGCCGCCGCCGTGGAAGCGGCTGCGGGTCACCTTTGTGCGCCCGGCGGCGGCGTAGACGCCGATCTCGCGGGCCTCGATGGCGCTCTCGCGGACCGTCAGGCTGGCGCCCGCGGACACGATGCCCCGCTGGGAATCGCACAGCCGGCTGCGGGCGATGTCGACATTGGCCCCGCGCTCGAGGTGAAGGCCGGTGGTCCAGCCGCAGACCACGACATTGCGGATGGTCATCGCGCCCGTCCCCGAGCGCAGACCGCGCACCAGCAGGCCGACGTCGCCGGGCGTCTCGCCGCCGCGGGCGACGATGCCGACCTGGTCAAGCCGGCTTTCGCCATTGCCGGGGGTCAGGTCGACGCCGCCGGCCTCGCCGGCGATCCTGGTGCGGGCGATGTCGATGACGGCGCCCTCGATCAGCACGGCCGGGTCCCAGCTCTTCGCCTCGATGACGCTGTCGCGCATGATCACCCGGCCGCCCGAGACATAGACCGCCGAGGCGTCGCCCCAGTACTCGACATTGGTGCGCACCAGGGCCACCTCCGCGTCCCAGGCCTCGATGCAGGGCATGCGGCCGCCCTGGCGGGTGCGCAGGGTCAAGTCGCGCAGTTCGACCCCCTTCACGCCCGAAGCGATGCGGATGCAGGCCGCCCCCGCCGCCGGGGTTATCAGGGCCGTCGAGGTCTCGGCCCCGGTGGCGAAGATCGAGGGGCCCTCGCCGGCGATGATCACCGGATGCTCGACGACGATGGTCTCGGTGCAGGCCGCCGCGCCGCGCAGGTAGAGGACGCCGTTGTCGGCCAGGGTGCGCAGGGCGTCGGACACCGGGGTCGGGGACGAATAGCCGCTCGAGCTCGAATAGTCGTCGGCCGGAGACGAGCCTTGGCTGTCGCTGTAGCTCGCCCCCCGGGCGGGCGCCGAATAGCCGTCGGCAGGCGCATCCTGATAGCCGCCATTCCCGGCCTGGGGCGGCGCCGCGCCGTTGCTGTAGCCGCCGCCCGTATCGCCACTGCTGGCCCCGGCGATGTAGACGCCCGTGCCGCAGTCGACCACGGCGACCATCTGATCGCGCGGATAGTCGTCGTAATAGCCGTCGTCATAGCGTGGCCGGTAGCCTTGGCGGTAGGGCTTGCGGCCCCACTTGTAGCGCGACGGCTTCCAGCGGTCCGGCCGGTAGCGGGGCTTCAGCGGCGGGGTGATCAGCCCGCCGAAGTTGGGGCGGATCTGCTGGTCGATCTGCGCGTCCGGCAGGGCCAGGGCCGGACCCGGCGCGGCGGTCAGGCCGAGGCCGGCGGCGGTGGCGAGGGCCAGCAACAGGCGGCGGAAGGAAGGCGTCTTGTCCATCAGCGGTAATCCCCCCGGCGGTTCTGTTGCCGGTTTTCGCGCGAAACCTGGGCCAGCACCTGTTGCAGCCGACCGACCGACGGCTTGAACCCGGCCAGGGCGCCGTCGATCTGGTAGACGACGGCCTGCGCCTTGTCCTGGTCGGCCACCCCGCCCATCCCCAGCGAGAAGAAGGTCGACATGGCGTACTTGGCCTCGGCCGACCCCTGTTTCTCGGCCTCCGAATACCAATGGAAGGCTCGGGCGTAGTCGCGGCGGACCCCGACCCCCTCGGAATACATCACCGCCAGCACCAGCTGGGCCTTGGGCGAGCCGTTGACGGCCGCGTACTGGATGGCGCGCACCTTCTCGATCGGCGTCAGCCGGCCGGTCGGTTCGCGGCCCAGCATGGCCTGCAGGGTCTGGATGTCGCCGGGATAGAGGTCCTCTTCCCGGGCCGGCTTGCTCTGGATGACGTTCAGATAGTTGAGCGCCTCGGAGATATGCACGAAGGGCAGCTCGCGCAGGCGGTCGAGCGCCACATCGGTCGCCTCGTCGCGCCAGTTGCTCTCGTCGACATGCGGCACGCCGGAACTGGGCGCGTCCGGCGGATAGAACTCGTAAGGCGGCACCCAGCGCTTTGCCTTGGCCTCGACGAAGCTGCCGTAGCCGCCCCGCTGCGGCGTCGAGCGCTCGAAGTCCTTGAGCATGACGTAGGCGCCGACGTCGCCGGTCTGAACCGCAAGGTAGTTGTACAGATAGGCGTCGACGTCATTGCGCGGGAACAGGTTGATCACCGACGGCGTGCCCGGCTTGTAGGGCCGGCCCCGGGCGTCCATCGCCGCGCGGTTGTCGCTGGGCTCGCCGAAGATGCCGAAGCCGTCGTCATGGATGCGGGCCAGGGTGCGGAAACCCTCGGCTCCCTGGCTGGACAGCACATAGACGACCCGGTTGCGCACCGCGTCCTGCTCGTTCGAATCCATGCGCGACAGCAGCCGGTCCAGGGTGCTGTAGGCGTTCTTGCGCTCGACGGCGCGGCAATGGTCGAAGCGCGAGGTCGCGGTCGGATCGCCGTTGCCACCGCGCCGGCCGGACGCCGCCACCTGGGCGTAGCCGTCGGGATTGCTGAGGGCTGTGGCGTACCAGACGGCGGACTCGACCGGATCGTCGAGGTTGCGATCGATGGCCCGCTGGCCCTCGTAGCGGCGGCCAAGCTCCAGCTGGGCGAAGAAATCACCCCGGAAGGCCCCGCGCCGCAGGATGCGGATTTCCTGCTGCTGGGCGTTGAACTGCGGCGAGGCGACGGTGGCCAGTTGCGGCCGCGGACAGGCCGCCCCGTCCTTCTTGCCCCACAGCCCGCCCGGGGCGGTATCGCAACCCAGCAGCGGTCCGACCACGGCCACCACAAGGGCGCCGATCAGCAGCGTGCGCGTTCGGCTTCCGATCACGGCAAGCCGTGACGGCGTAACGGATTCCATCACATTGCCCACCCCGGCAACGGCGTTTCCGGCTTCGCCCATCTCAGCCCCCGCATCCCCGCCGTTAACCATAATTAACGGGCCACAATTGGCCCCGGCCCCGTCCCTGT
>SDZP01000347.1 GCA_004144935.1 Caulobacteraceae bacterium
CCATTCAGGCTGTCGATGCCGTCGCCGCCGTCGAAGCGGTCGTTACCCAGCTCGCCGACAAGCAGGTCGGCGCCCAGGCCGCCGAACAGCTTGTCGCCGCCCTCGCCGCCAAAGATCTGGTCGTCGCCGGCGTCGCCGTACATGACGTCGCCGCCGCCGCCGCCGACCAGGTCGTCCGCTCCGCCGCCGCCGTAGAGGATGTCGGACAGGTCGCCGCCGTCGAGGACGTCGTTGCCGTTCAGACCGCTGAGGACGTCGTTGCCGCCCGCGCCGCTGAGTACATCCTGGCCGGCGTCGCCGACGTAGCTGTCGTTCCCGGCCGTGCCGGTCTCGATCACCGGCTCCACCTGGCCGAAGATGATGTAGCTCGCCCCTGAGAAGGACCCGTTCGGGCTGGCCTGGGGAGCCCCGACCAGCAGGTCATCGATCCCATCGCCATTGACGTCGCCAGCCGCCGAGACCGACCAGCCGGACCGGTCGCCGCCAGACTCGCCGGCGATCTTGAAGCCGTTGGTTCCATTCAGCGCCGAGAGCTCGATCGTGGCTGCGAACGCCACGCCGCTCCCGAAGACGACATAGGTGGCTCCCGCCTCTCCATTTGCGTAAGGGGCGCCGATGATCAGATCGGCGAGGCCGTCACCGTTGATATCGCCCGCCCCCGCCACCGAGAACCCGGTGAATTCATACGCGGCGGGACCGTTGATCCGGAAGCCGTTGGCCCCGTTCAGGGTCGCGAGATCGAGCTTGTCGTCAAACCCCTCGTCGCTGCCGAACACCACGAAGCTTGCGCCGGCGAAGGAGCCGCCGCTGCGGGTGGCGCCGTAGGCGCCGATGATCAGGTCGTCGACGCCGTCGCCATTGACGTCGCCCGCCGAGGCCACCGAACAGCCGCTGAAGTCGCCTGGTCGCGCCCCGCCGATCCGGAAACCGTTCGATCCGTCCAGGGCGGAGAGTTCGATCGCCGCACCGAAGCTGGCGTCGCCGAACACCACATAGCTCGCCCCGCTGTTGTAGTAGTCCGCATCGGCCCTCCAGGCGCCGACGATCAGGTCGTCGAACCCATCGCCGTTGACGTCACCGGCCGAGGAAACCGAGTCCCCGCTGCGGTCGCCCGCAGCCGCGCCGCGGATCTGAAAGCCGTTGTTGCCGTCCAGGCTGGCGAGATTGATCCCGGATCCAAACCCGGCGTCACTGCCGAACACCACGTAGCTGGCGCCCGACTGCGTGCCATTCGGGGAAGCAAGCCAGGCCCCGATGATGACGTCGTCGAACCCGTCGCCGTTGATGTCACCGGCCCCGTCGACGGACCAGCCGCTTTGATCCACGCTCGCCGCGCCGCTGATCTGGAAGCCGCTGGCCGGGTCCAGAGCGAACAGGTTCACGTTTGCCGCGAACGCCCCGTCATCGGCGGTATCCTTTCCGAACACCACATAGGCGGCGCCGGTATAAAATCCGGGCGCATTGTCGTACGGCGCCCCGATGATCAGGTCGCCGATGCCGTCGCCGTTCACGTCTCCCGCCGACGCCACCGAAAAGCCGGCGCGGTCGTACATGCCGCCGCTGATCCGGAAGCCGTTGCTGCCGTTCAGGGTGGACAGATCGAGCGTGGCCGCGAAGGCCGCCTCGCCGCCGAACACCACATAGCTGGCGCCGGAGGACGTGCCGTTGGGATCCGCCCGCCCGGCCCCGATGATCAGGTCGTCGATCCCGTCGCCGTTTACGTCGCCCGCCGAGGAGACCGAGAAGCCGCTGTTGTCACCGGCGGCAACGCCGCTGAGCTGGAACCCGTTTGACCCATCCAGGTCGGCCAGCTCGATCACGGAAGCGAAAGGCATCTTCGGAACTCCAGGCCGCAGCGGCGGCCGAACATCGACTGCTCATATTGAGCAACCGCGGCTTCTCACGGCCCGACTCGGGCGGCAATGCCGGGACCCGAAAAATGGAGCGGCCAATTCTCCAGGGTCGGACCACCTGTGAGCTGCGGGACCCAGACGAATCCGGGCCGCCGCATCGGCGCCGCTTCCCAGCGCGCGCAAAGCCTGCACAAATGACAGGCAGCGGCGCTTTGCGGCTTTCGACTCGACCGGGACGCGCGCGTCTTGGCCCCGGAACCGCTAGTCATGCGTTTGAGAAGAGGCCGCCTGACGGCCTTGCCGGGGACAGGGATTTAAGTGGCCGACAGCCGGAACGACGATCAGGGCCAGTCCCAAAGCCAGTCCCAGAGCCAATCGGGGGGCGGCCGCCAGAGCCAGTCGCAGAGCCAGGGCCTGCTCATGCCGCAGCCCTTCTACACCCCGGCCGCGGCCTTCGACGAGATGTACGACCAGGGCAGCAGCGTCCGCGACCATTATTCGGTCATGCACGACCGGCTGAGCAGCCTGTCGACCGAGGACCTGTCCGCCCGCCAGTCGACTCTGGAACGCTCCTTCCTGCTGCAGGGCATCACCTTCACCGTCTATGGCGCCGAGGCCGCCACCGAGCGGATCATCCCCACCGACCTGATCCCGCGCATCATCCCTTCGGACGAGTGGGACATCATCGAGGCCGGCCTGACCCAGCGCCTGCGCGCCCTCAACATGTTCCTGGCCGACATCTACGGCGAGCAGCAGATCCTGATGGACGGCATCGTGCCGCGCGACCTGGTGCTGGGCGCCCCCAGCTATCGCCGCGAGATGCAGCACCTCTATGTGCCGCACAAGGCCTACGCCAACGTCTGCGGCTCCGACCTCATCCGCGGCCAGGACGGCGCCTTCTATGTGCTGGAGGACAACCTGCGCGTCCCCAGCGGCGTCTCCTACATGCTGGCCAACCGCGACGCCGCCCGCCGCACCTTCCCCGGCGCCTTCCGGGCCGCCAACGTGCGGCCCGTCGAGCGCTATCCGGACCTGCTGCTGGCCACCCTCAAATCAATGGCCCAGGAATGGCGTCCCGACCCGCAGGTCGTGGTGCTGACCCCCGGGGTCTACAACAGCGCCTACTACGAGCACGCCTATCTCGCCCGGCTGATGGGCGTGCCGCTGGTCGAGGGCCGCGACCTCGTGATCCACGAGAACATGGTCTACATGCGTATGACCACCGGCCTGCAGCGGGTCGACGTCATCTATCGCCGCGTCGACGACGACTACATCGACCCCCTCACCTTCCGCCGCGATTCCAGCCTCGGCGTCGCCGGCCTGTTCAACGCCTACCGGGCCGGCAATGTGATGATCTGCAACGCCCCGGGCACCGGCGTCGCCGACGACAAGGCCGTCTATGCCTACGTCCCCCAGATCATCCAGTACTACCTGGGCGAGGACGCCATCCTGCCCAACATCGAGACCTTCCTCTGCCGCGAGCCGGCCCAGCTCAGCCATGTGCTCGCCAACCTCGACAAGTTCGTGGTCAAGGCGGTCGGCGCCTCCGGCGGCTACGGCATGCTGGTCGGCCCCCACGCCAGCCAGCAGGAGCGCGAGGATTTCGCCCTCGCCATCAAGGCCGATCCCGAGAACTACATCGCCCAGCCGACCATCCAGCTGTCGACCGCCCCCTGCCTGATCGACGGCCGGGTCGAGAGCCGCCACGTCGACCTGCGGCCCTTCATCCTGTCGGGCGAGAAGATCGTCGTCACCCCCGGCGCCCTGACCCGGGTGGCCCTGCGCAAGGGCAGCCTGGTGGTCAACTCCAGCCAGGGCGGCGGCTCCAAGGACACCTGGGTCCTGGCGCCCCCCAGCGCGCCGCCC
>SDZP01000348.1 GCA_004144935.1 Caulobacteraceae bacterium
TTCAGGCTTGCCTTCAACCGCCTCTCTACCGCGTCCAGGTACTCGTTAGTGGTGACCCACGCGCTTCGCTCCTTCTTTCCGCATGCAAGTGCGAGATCCTTGGTCATGATGTTGTCCTCGTTGACCGTGTCGACGCAGGCCTTCTCGAGTTGCTCAGCGAAGACTACGAGCTCAGGGGTGTTGTCGAGCTCGCCACGCTTGACCAGACCCTGGGTCCAGGCGTAGATGGAGGCGATGGGGTTGGTGGAGGTCTCGCGGCCCTTCTGGTGCTCGCGGTAGTGGCGGGTGACGGTGCCGTGGGCGGCTTCGGCCTCGACGGTCTGGCCGTCGGGGGTCAGCAGCACCGAGGTCATCAGGCCCAGCGAGCCGAAGCCCTGGGCGACGATGTCCGACTGCACGTCGCCGTCGTAGTTCTTGCAGGCCCAGACGTAGCCGCCCGACCACTTGAGGGCCGAGGCCACCATGTCGTCGATCAGGCGGTGCTCGTAGGTGCCGCCGAACTCGGCGAACTTGTCCTTGTACTCGGCGTCGAACACCTCCTGGAAGATGTCCTTGAAGCGGCCGTCGTAGTATTTGAGGATGGTGTTCTTGGTCGACAGATAGACCGGGTACTTGCGGGCCAGGCCGTAGGCGAAGCTGGCGTGGGCGAAGTCGCGGATCGAGTCGTCCAGATTGTACATGGCCATGGCGACGCCGGCGCCGGGGGCGTCGAACACCTCATGCTCGATCACCTCGCCGTCGTCGCCGACGAACTTGATGCTGAGCTTGCCCTTGCCGGGGAACAGGAAGTCGGTGGCGCGGTACTGGTCGCCGAAGGCGTGACGGCCGACGATGATCGGCTGGGTCCAGCCGGGCACCAGGCGGGGCACGTTCTGGCAGATGATCGGCTCGCGGAAGATGACGCCGCCCAGGATGTTGCGGATGGTGCCGTTGGGGCTCTTCCACATCTTCTTCAGGCCGAATTCCTCGACCCGTTGCTCGTCCGGGGTGATGGTGGCGCACTTCACCGCCACGCCGTGGCGCTTGGTGGCGTTGGCCGCATCGATGGTCACCTGGTCGTTGGTCGCATCGCGGTGCTCGATGGAGAGGTCGTAGTAGTCCAGCTCCAGGTCGAGGTAGGGGAAGATCAGCTTGTCCTTGATGAGCTTCCAGATGATGCGGGTCATTTCATCGCCGTCCATATCGACGACGGGATTGGCGACCTTGATCTTGGCCATGGGTGGGGAGTCTCCCAAAGGGGTTGAGCGCGCTGAAGGCGGGGGGACACAGGCCCATCCGCACCGCGCGAGGTGGCAGGGCTATAGCCCTGATTGCGGCCCCGTCCAACAGGCGGCTTGCAAGCCGGCGCTGGCCCGGTATGACCGAACCATGCCGCTGGATCAGCAGACCGCCGCCGCCGAGGACCAGAGGCTGCTTGAGAGCGCCCGTCTGGCCTTCGCGCGCGATGGTTTCGCGGCGGCGGACCTCGGGGCCATCGCCGCGGCCGCCGGACTGTCTTCAAAGGACCTGGGGGCCCGGTATCCCGACAAGAAGGCCTTGTTCACCGCCGTCGTGGTCGCCCTGGAGACGGCGTTCGACGCGCACTGCCGGCAGGCCTCGTCCGGCCTGCTGGGCGAACCGATGGACCTGTTCCTGGCCGGCTGCCGGGCGGCGCTGGAGTTCGGCGGCCGGCGGGACTTCGCCCGCATCGTCATGATCGAGGGCCCCGGGGTGCTGGGTGTCGAGGAATGGGAGCGCATCGATCACGGGCTGGGCCTGCCGACCCTCCGCCAGGGCCTGCGCAACCTGGCGCCCCAGGCCGGCGAGGCGGCGCTGCGGCCGATGGCGGTGATGGTGATGGGGGCGTTGAACGAGCTGATCCTGGCCTTGGCGCGGGAAGAGAAGGGCGTGGCCGTCGAGGACAGCCTGGCGCTGCTGGAGCGGCTGCTTCGGGCCTGGGCCGGCCGCTAGGCGAAGGACGCGGGCAACAGCCGTTCATAAAGGCCGCGCACCGAGCCGTAGCATTCGCAGGCCACCGCCTCGAGACCGGGTCGGTCCAGGATGTCGACCACGCCGCGGCGATAGCGGATCAGGCCCTTGGCCTGCAGGCCGCCGGCCACCGCGGTGACGGTGGTCCGCTGCACGCCCAGCATGTCGGCCAGGAACTCCTGCGTCAGGCTGACGGTGTCGCTGTCGATCCGGTCCCGGCAGGTCAGCAGCCAGCGGCCGAAGCGCGCCTCCACCGAGTGCAGGGCGTTGCAGGCCACTGAATGCACCGCGTGCCCGAACAGGGCGTCGGTGTGCCGATCGGCCAGGCTCATCAGCGCCGGGCTGCGCCTGCAGCATTCCTTGAAGGCGGCCGCCGAGATGCGCGAGGCCGACCCCGGGATCTGGATCACGGCCCGCGACAGGGCAGTGCGCGGGCCGAGCGCCGTCATCAGGCCGAAGGCGCCTTCACGGCCGATGGTCACCGACTCGATGGCGGCCCCATTGTTCATCAGGGTCAGCAGGGAGATGACGCAGTCGTGCGGGAAGTATACCGTCTCGATAGGATCGCCCGGTTCGAACAGCAGGCGGCCCTTCTCCATGTCGACGGGAGAAAGCTGCGCCGAAAGAAGGGCGAAATCCTCGGGCGGCAGGCTGCCGATCAGACGGTTTTTCAAGCGGGGCGAACTCATCATGACGAATCGAAACGCCGTTACGGCGGCGCGGGTTGCAGGCTAACGGGGAGATGAGGCAAGCACTGTCATTTGGCCGACATAGTTCAGGCGGGTATCGGCGTTCTGGTTTGCGAACAGAATTCGCTGCGGCGCCGCCCGACCTTTCGACAGTTCATGCGCCTGTCGGCGATCCGACATAAACTTGATTGATCAACACTCAGACCGGGTGAAATTCGGAGAATAGTATGAAGTACCGTCGTCTAGGCCGCACCGGCCTCTACGTTTCCGAAATCTGTCTCGGCGCCATGACCTTCGCCGAGGAAAGCACCGGCATGTGGGGAGCCATCGGGGCGGTCGCGCAGCCGGGCGTCGACGCCATGGTCGAGCGGGCGCTCGGCGCCGGCGTCAACTTCATCGACACCGCCGACGTCTATTCGGCCGGCCAGTCGGAGAAGATGGTCGGCCAGGCGCTGCGCAACCTCGGGGTCAAGCGCAGCGACGTGGTCATCGCCACCAAGGTCTATGGTGAGATGGGCCGGGGGCCGAACGACCGGGGCGCCTCGCGCGGCCACATCATGGACGGGGTCAAGGCCAGTCTCGACCGTATGGGCCTCGATCACATCGACCTGTTCCAGATCCACGCCAACGATCCGGTCACCCCGGTGGAGGAGACCCTGCGGGCGCTGGACGATCTCGTGAGCCAGGGCCTGGTGCGCTACATCGGCTGCTCCAACTGGCAGGCCTGGAAGATGATGAAGGCCCACGGCATCAGCGACCGGATGGGCTACGCCCGCTTCGAGAGCGTCCAGGCCTACTATTCGATCGCCGGCCGCGACCTGGAACGCGACGTCGTGCCGATGCTGGAGGACCAGCAGATGGGGCTGATGGTCTGGTCGCCGCTGGCCGGCGGCCTGCTGTCGGGCAAATTCGGGCCGGACGAAACGCCGGAGGGGGCCCGCCGGGCCTCGTTCGACTTCCCGCCGGTGGACCGCGACCGGGCCTGGCCCTGCGTCGCCGCCATGCGGAGGATCGCCGAGGCGCGGGGGGTCTCGGTGGCCCGGATCGCCCTGGCCTATGTG
>SDZP01000038.1 GCA_004144935.1 Caulobacteraceae bacterium
CCCAAGCCTTCCCCCCTCCAGGGGGAAGGGCTCCGGTCAGCTCTCCGTACAGAGCACCTCGACGACCTTCTTTTCCTCGGTGCGGGTCGCCCCGATGGTCACCGAGCCGGTCACCTCCATCGGATTGCCCTCCAGGTCGCGGCGCGGCCCGATGTCGGTTTTCACGTCCGACCAGATGCCCAGGTGCATGCCGCTCTTGGCGTAGATCGGCACCCGGCGGTTGGCGCCCGACAGGGTCAGCCGTTCGCAGTGGATGAACTCGATGCCGAGGAAGCGGGTGATGATCCCCTCCTTCAGAACCGGCCGGTCGCCGCCGTTGAAGTCGGCGCTGGTGATCTCGATCTCGCCCAGCAGATTGTCATGCTGCACCGAATTGACCACGCAGAGGATCGGGTCGTTGGCCAGGTCGACCTCGTTGGCCATCAGGATCTTCTTGGCCGCCCGCAGTTTCTCGAAGGTCAGGCCGACGCCGCCGGCCGCCACCTGCTGGCTGGCCGGAAAGGAGGTCGTCGTCCCGCCCTGCTTGCCGGTGCGGGCTTCGGCGAAGAAGGCGCGGATGATCTCGTCGTCGATGCGCCGGCCGAGGCTGGCGGTGCAGGCCTGGACCAGCGGGTTCTGCGGGTCCGAGGCGGTCTGCAGGAGGTCGATGTTGTCGACGATGTCGCTCCAGTCGAAGAAGCGCGGATAGGCCCAGCGCCGGTCGACCGGCGTGTTGGAGCTCTCCTTGGGCGCGGCCCGGCCCGTGCGCTCGCGCGCCTCGGTGACGCCGTACTGGTCGACGGGCGAGGCGCCCTCGCCCTTGTGGCTGCCGGTCATCACATGATTGCGCAGCTTCGAACCGCGCTGTTGCAGAAGCAGGCTCGCCGTCTTGGCGAACTCGATACGGTATTGGGCGGAAAGGTCCGTCATGGACGCGATGTCTCCATATCCTCCCCCTCCAGGGGGAGGGGGACCGCGCGAAGCGTGGTGGTGGGGGAAGAGGCGCGCTTGCGCGCCGATGGGTTGAAAAATGAACCGATCGGCTTGTCCGCAACGGCGGGTCCGTATGATGCGCGGGCCCTCCCCCTTGCGGAGGAGCGGCCTACCCTGCGTAGCCTTGGCGACGCAGGGTGGAGGGGGCCGCTAAACGTGGCGGCTGTACCTGCCGGCCTTATCGAAGCGGCTCAGCTATTATACCGCGTTGCGGCTGCAACAGTATTTTTCGGCGTCGGTCTTGCCCTACGCGCGCGCCGGCTTGCCCGAACGTAGCCAGGGCGCCGGTGCGTCGCCTAAGGCGCCAGGTCGCTGACGTCGAAACCGTAGACGAACGCATTCAGCAGGCCCTGCGAGCTCTCAAGCCCGATACAGTCCATAATCTCTTCGATATGACAGGCGGCCCGTTCCCGGTCCTCCGTGTCCATCAGGTCCAGCCGCTGGAGCCCGGCCTTGAAGATCTCCAGCACAGTCGTGCTGTTTGTCGGTTCCCCGATGATGTCTCGCACCTTGGCGATCGCCGCGTTGACGATGGCTTCAGCGGCTTCCCGCGCGACCTGGTCGCCGATGCCTGAATAGAGGACGCCGTCGGCGGCGAATTTGGGTGTCGCCAGAAGGTCGTCCAGACGCTGGATAACGTCAGCCGGCGGATCAATCAGGTAGGATTCCATGCCGCCAAGGATCGCCTAACCGATCAGCCAGGGCAACGCTCGTCCGTAGACGCTCCGACGTCGGCCTAGGGCCCCGGCGCACGTGCACTGGCCGCGCTGAGAGTTCAGTACGCGGTGCTTCAGCTACGCCCTCAACGTCACCAGGGTCATGGCGTGCCCGGTGGACCCGAGCACTGTCGCGGCGCCGCCTATGCCGCTGCGACGACGAGACGAATGCAATTCCCCAAGGGGCCGTATCCGACCCACTATGTCAAATTTCGCATTAGGAACAAGTTGTTACGCCGTTCTGTTTGAGGAACCGAAGTTACGTCGGATATCCGACCGCTTACTGCCTCGAGGAATTTCCAATGTACGAACTGCGCGTCTTTCTTCCCGGCGAGAACCAGCCGTTGCGCGCCCTCACCTTCTCGACGGCGTTGCAGGTCATGGACGTGATGCCCCTGCTTCTGTCTGAGCATGCCGGCTGTGAGCGAATCTCCGTCAGCGCGGCTGGCAGCTACCTTTTCAGCGTCGACTGCAAGGGCGATCCCATCGAGCGGGATAAGCCCTAGCCTTTAAGTCCTGCCTTGGAGGCGTAGCGAGATGGCGATCCCGTCAGCGGACCGTCATGGCTTTTTGCGCTGCCGGGCAGACCGGCCGGCCTAAGACCAACTTGGCGCCCCCCCACTTTGGGGGACGACGCTGTCGCCCGCCCTGACTACTCAGGACGCGCGCCGAAAGCCGGCGCCCGGTCTGGAGTCCCCAAGATGAAGAAGCTCGCCCTCGTCGCCGCCATCGCCGCCACCCTGACCCTCGGGGTCGGTGTCGCCGTCGCCCAGACCTTCCCGATCAAGATGGCCAGCTACGACAAGAACTACTTCAAGGGCTCCAACGCCGTCATCCTGCCGACCTACAACCTGACCTTCATCACCGCCAACCAGGCCACCGCCGTCGGCGGCGGGGCCCGGGCCCGCAACACCAAGGTGCTGGCCGGGGTCGACGAGGCCACCATGCGCAAGCTGGCCGACGAGGCCCACGCCGACCTGCGCGCCCAGTTCGTCGCCGCCGGCCTGCCGGTCGCCTCCGACGAGACGGCCCAGGCGATGGTCGCCGCCAACACCATCCCGCTGCAGCCCGGCAACCGCCATGTGGTCGACGCCAAGGGCGGCATCACCGTCAACAAAAGCCTGCGCCAGAGCTACATCTCGGTCGGCGCCGCCAGGGCCCCGATCCTTGCCCCCTACAAGACCGACCTCAGCGGCGGCAGCTACATGAGCATGATCCAGTTCAACAACCGGATCGCCAAGGGCCAGCCGGAGGGCTCGCTGGTGGTCATCCCCACCCTGGTCATCGACTTCGCCAACATGTCGGCCGCCGCCCAGAGCGGCTTCAAGCGCAACACCGCCAGCGCCGGCGGGGCGGCCGTGTTCAGTATCCGGGGCGTAGCTTCCGGCACCTTCTTCGCCAAGGTCATCGACCGCGGACGCATCTTCCCCTTCTACATCCGCCCGGAGGGTGACTACGGCGTCCCCAACGCTTTCGCCCGCGACGAGGCCGGCGCCGCCGACGTCGCCCCCCTCTCGGTCATGGGCGAGAGCGTCGCCCGGGGCGACGCCGTGGTCGTCGACCTGCCGGCCTGGGAAAACCTGGTCCGCGCCGCCTTCCGCGCCCACAACGCCACCATCGTGGCGGCGACGCTTCGGGGGAAGTAAAGGCTAAATCCGCACTTCTAGAAGCGCAACTCGCGACACCTCATCGAAACAAGTTCAAGTCCCTGTACTCCGCCTCAAGGTTTCTAAGAACATGCGGCATGAGTTCATGAGGCTGCTGAACGTGATATCCCTCGAAGGAAACTGCTTTTGCGCCCGTCAACTCAACAAATTCTCTGATTGTCGGATCCAGCGAAAATTCTTCCGGAACAATCAGCAACTCAACTGTCTCGGCCGTAACCGGAACCGGTTGGTCAAAAAAGAACTCTACTGCCGGCGGTTGCCGCGATCCCGACACAGAAGCGATTTCCGTTGCCGTACGACGCTCCTGAGCATCCACGCCGAATGCTCCTGCCGCCGTCGACAGCGGCAATCCGGTAAAATAGGCAAGGTTACTTCCATAGGCTGACGCGACGTACGCCCTTCCCGCTTCGATGCTGGCGTTGAGCTGAAAATCCTTCAAGTATTCCTGCAGTTCATCGCCTTTTTTCTCAGATGTTGATGCGAATCGCCCGGAGTCAAATGGAAATACTTTATGGGGGGAAGGGAGTTCTTCGGCGCGCAAGCCGATTACGCACGGCAACGTGCCCTCGTGCAAGCTCCTCTGGGCAAGCCTATAGTCCGGCCGCCCGTAATACAGGTGCACCAGTTCAGACTCGAATATGTTGTCTTTTCTAGTGGATATCTTTCCGTTCCTAAGTATTTCTCGAAACTCATCGAGACCACACAGATAAATCGCAAAAAGTGGAGGCGATAGATTATCCATCGAAGAACCCGTCCCACGCTGCCTTCGGTCGCTTTGGGCATCGGGATCTGCCAAGCGAAGATTTTCAAACTGCGATTCGGCCCAGGCATTTGCCTGGGGAAAGCCCGCCCTCAGCATGTAAGATCGTACAGCCTTGATTGCATCCGCCAGATCATTCGGAGACGACTCAATGAACTCAAGCAGTTCCAGTTTCAGAACCGGCTCTACGTTGCTCGTTGGCAGCCATTCTCGGATGCGCCTCATGAGGTCTTGTTTAGAGCCTAACCAGATATTTTCCTGGCCGGCTTTGAACGCATACAATGCCGGTTCGCCCAAAGCACAAGACCACACCTTTCCTCCCACCTCACCTGGCGGACCGGTAAGCGCCTCGACCGCAACCCCACCCCCCAACATAGATACGGAAGAGACATCGCCGCTCTTGTCTACATTCTGAAGATACAAATTATCATCATGCGTGAATATTGGGATTAGGAAGCCTTCCTCGGGCTCATCGTCCGAAAATCCGAATAAAATTAGCCGATCGTTAAACTTGATCTTCATATTCATCTTCCTGAATATATCCGCCTTTTAAAAGGTAATCATACGCGTGTTCAAATATGACCGCATGACTTCCGGAAACTGTAGTACCTTTGTATTTGGCGTAGGATATAAGCTTGACCGATGGATTCTCAGAAGCAAATTTCTTCACGGCTACTGATTTTAGCCACTTATGAGGCATTATGATCGCGATCGCACTGCTTAAAAGTACTAATTCTCTAGACTGAACCTCGACGGTGTAACGACGGTCATCAATTGAATCATCCGAAGCTCCCTCAATGAGCGCATAGTGGGATCGAGCTTCGGGATCATCCATGTTGTTCGGAAGCCCCCTATTCGTCACCTCTCCAAGCAGGTAGCGTCGGTTTGTCTCGAAGAATGCCGTCACGCTCCTTCGTACGCCGTCGAAGCTTGGCTCGAGTTCGAAACTAGCCAGTGGAATTTTCTTGTGACGAATGCTGTCGAACGCCCCGGATGCAAACGCGCCGCTGTCAAACGGGAACGCTCGCGCGGGATCGCCGACTGCTTCCGAAGCGAAGATCAGTGCGATGGGGAGATAATCTTCTGCAAATCGCAGACCCTCCTCGATGCGCACCTTATACGCTGGTCGACCATAAAAAAAATATACGAGACCTTCTCCAAATACCTTGCACTCGTCGATCGGCTCGATTGCCCCGGACATCAATATATTTCGAAATGAATTCGTACTTGTGGTATGAATCAGCGGAAGAACCGGGTCCGCACACTCAAAACTACCTACATACTTCTGAAAGTTATTCGGCAATTTTAACACCCCACCGGACACTGTTGCTTTTGGCGCGCTTGATGCGGAGCGTCGAGCGAGCCTCAGGATTGTAGTCCGCGCGTTCCCGCCTCAGCAAGGATGGTATGAAGCTGGAACTCAATTTTAGCATGAGCGCAGCGGCGTCCTTGGCGGATAGCGCTGCTTAGTAATCGAAGGGATCATACCCTCCCGCATACTCCTGCGGCCCAAATCCCCGGTCAATCGGCGGATCGAACGGGTCGTAGCTCTCAGCATATTCCGGCAGCTTCCGCCAGCTGGCCACCGGGGCCGAGAGCCGGTCGATCGAGCGACCGATCAGCGACAGGCAGTCGACCTCGTCGTCATGCCGCCCGAAGGGAAACCCCGCGCATTCGTCGATGAAACAGTCCCCGTCGCCATCGTCACGCACGAAAATCCTCCCCTCCCGCACCAGGCTCTGAGCGCTTCGGGCCCGCGTGGCCTTGTCCTGTCCCGAACTCAGCCATTCCAGTGGGCAACTGACGGATCGCGCCTTCATCTTGGCGCGCAGCATCGGCTCCACCGCCCGCTGGATGACCCCGGCCTCGCCGAACCAGCGGCGGATGCCGCCCCGACGCCGGAAGTCGGCGATCAGGTCGCACTGCCGCTCGATCCATTGGTCGCTGCTGGTCTGCCCGCCCCAGCTGGCCACTCGCCAGAGATTGAATTCGGCATCGACGCCCCAGACCAACAGTCGAGTGTAGTCGCCGCCGCCCTCGGTCACCGCATAATCGCTCGTGCCGTAATAGCGCAGGTGGCGCGGCAGCTCATGCTCCTGGAAGCGTTTGAACCAGCCCCGCTCGAAGTATGCGCCCTCCACGGGCCGGGGCCTCTGCTGGTACAGAGCATTCCAGGTCCGGACGTTCAGCTTGAACTGCGGCCAATGGTCGGCGTTCCAGTACTCGGGCCATAGGTAGTCCCCCACCTTGCGCCGCAACGGATCGTCCTCCCGCTCGGCCTGGGCCGGGATGTTGACCACCTCCCAGACCTCGCCGTCGCGGCAGAGGACTGGCCCGCTCTGCCCGTCATAGTCGGTCGGCAGCAGGCTCCCGGCCAGGTCGTCTTCATGCCAGCGGGTCTGGACCAGCACGATGCGACCGCCCGACTTCAGCCGGGTGCGCACCGTATCGTCGAACTCCTCGCGCGTGCGCTTTCGGATCAGATCGCTGTCCGCCTCCGCCCGCCCCTTCACCGGGTCGTCGATGACGATCAGATCGGCGCGATTGCCGGTGATCCCGGCCAGCATACCGGCTCCCATCCACTCCGAGCCGTTGTCGAGGCCCCAGTCGATCACGCTGGCCCGGCCCCGTTCAGGCGCCACCCCGAACACCTTAGCGAATCCAGGCTGGCGGGTGACGTTCCTGGCCTTTCGTCCCCGCCGGCCGGCCAACGCCGTGGCGTAGGTCACCACCAGCACGCTGCGGTTGGCCTGCCTCGCCAGGAACCACGGCGTAAAGACATCGACGCCATAGGTGGACTTCGCCGATCCGGGCGGCATGAAGCCCATCAGCCGCTTGATCTCACCACGTTCGACGGCCTCCAGCTTCTCCAGCCATAGCCGGTGGTGGGCCCCCAGCCGCAGCCCCGGTCCCACGCCTGGCACGTCGATCACCTTGCAGAAGATTGACAGCCTCTCCCGGCCTGCCCTGTGGCGGCGGCGGACAGGCGCCTCGACCGCCACCCGTGCCGGCTGGACCGCCGGACGTCGGGTGCGAAGCGCCGCCCGGTTTTCGGCCGCTTCCAGAAGTTGCTGCCGCGTCAACCAGCCGGCCGCGGTCAGCGTCTCCCAGTACGGCTTGGGAATGACGTCCCGGCGTCTCCACTCCTGGACGAGGTCGACCTTGATCCCCAGCAGGTCGGCCAGAGGTCGCGTGCCGAAGCCGGTGATCATCTCCTCGTTCAGGCGACGCGAGCCGTCGGCGCCCGCCCGGATGGCCTCGGCCGTCTCCAGCTCCGCCCGCGTCGCGATCCCCGCCTTCACCACGCCTTTCCAGAAATCGACCTCGATCTGATCGCGTGCCCGCCAGTTGAGAACGCTCGACCGCTTTATTCCCAGCCGCCTGGCCACTTCGGCCGGCCCCCCCGCGTCCATCAGGATATGCCCGAAGGAACGCGGGGCCTCGTCACCCTCCGCCGGTCTGGTCATGCATTCCCGGCCGCGATCTTCGTCAGTCGTGACCACTCGGCCTTCTCCTCGGCCCCGCCCGACATCCAGCGCGCCTGCCAGGCCTGATCGCGGCGCAGCGTGGCGATCCGCGCCTCGGCTTCTTCTGCCGTCATCCCGAACTTGGGTGCCCCCTCACCCTCGATGAACTGGTCCTCGGCCAGGCCCTCGCCGATGCGGGCGAACAGGTCGACCGTGCGGCGCGTGCCCAGCGCCCCTTCGATGGCGATTATCTCCTGGTGTCCCAGGCCGAAGTGGGTCGCCCCCCGCCGGAAGATCTCGGTGTTGCGGGCGAACTTCGGGCCCCACTCCCGCTGCAGGTCGATCCAGTCGGCGCGACTTTGGGCGTCGAACTCAGCCTTCGCCGCCGTCTCCCGCTCACCGACATGGGCGTTCCACTTCTCGGCCAGGGCGGCGGCCCGCGCCTTGCCGACGCCGGCCTCGAACAGCCATTCGGCGGCCTGGCCGCTGAACTCCGGATCCGCCCCGGCCAGTTCGCCGAAGCCATAGTCGGCCGCCGTCTCCGGCCGGCCCAGCGCGGTGAAGGCCCGCGCATAGCCGTCCGCGTCGTCCTCGCCGGCCGGCAGCGGCACCCGACCGGCCGACATCATCCGCTCCAGCGAGGCAAAGCTGGCGCCCAGCGCCTGCACGTCCTTGAAGCCCTTGCGCTTCATGTAGCCGCGGGTGGCCTCGTCGGAGAAATGATCCAGAAACGACGGGCCTTCAGTCGTTCCCTTTTTGGGGGAGCTGTCGGCCATCTGGTCGACTGAGGGGGCTCCAGCGGCGGCGTCATCGACGTCACCCATCAGCTCTTCGATCGACAGTGCTTGCTCACTCATCAGCGGCCTCTTCCTTCAGGTTGAACAGGGCCCGGTCGTCGATGGCGACCATGGCGCGGATACGGTTGAACACCTCCTGGCGGCCGATCAGCCGCATCGAGGCCAGCGGGTCGACGGCCCCGTCGGGACCGCGCGCCACCGGCGCCTCGGGAACCAGGCAGAAGCGTTTCAGGTCGGCCAGCACGGCCCGAGCCTCGCCATGCGAGCCGTCGCCGAACAGGCCCTGGTAGGCGCGCTTGCGGCGCAGCAGGGGGTGCAGCCAGGTCATTGTCCGCCCTCCAGCAGCCCGGCCGCCGCCGCGTCTTTCGCCGCGCCCGCCGCCTGCCCGGCCGCGCCCAGCATCGCCTGCAGCTGGGCCATCGCCGCGTCTTGCCCGGCCAGGGCCTCCATGTCTTCCGGACTGCGCAGCAGCCCGGCCGGCGCGCCGCGGATCTCCGCCAGCCGGCGCAGGGTCTCCGGTCCCTTGATCATCTTCGCCGCCGAGGGATCGAACTGGCCGACCGCCGCCGCGTCCTCCAGCAGCCGCAGGATGGCCAGCCCCTCGTCCGACTTCTGGGCCCGGGCCAGCGGCGAGGTGTAGTCGATGTCGGCGACCACATTCTCCAGGGCGTCCAGCTCCGGCGGCATGTCCGGCAGGGCGCCGGCCCCGGCCAGGATGTCCAGCTCGGCCTGCACCAGCGGCCCCAGCAGTTCCGACTGCAGCCGGCCCATCACCGGGGCCAGCAGCGCCCCCTTCTCCTGGGCCCGCAGCATCGCCTCGGTGGCGGTCATCTGCGGCGTCTCGACCAGTATCTGGAACAGGGTGACCAGGAAGGCCTGGTTGATCGATTCCCGGGTATGGCTGATCATCTCCAGGCTGATCGGCATGTTGGCCCCCACCTGCAGCGGACGCACCAGTTCGGTCCCGTCGTGCGACAGGGCGCCCCGGTTGATCGTCCCCGGCCCCAGCTTGAAGGCCGACAGCCCGCCCTCGTCCGACAGCAGCAACGGCGGCTCGGCGATCATCTGGCCGGTGCGCAGCAGGGTCCTCTGCTGGGCGTTGATGGTCTTGATGTCGGCCAGCGCCGCCATCGCCGGCCCGCGCCCATAGACCTCGCGCGGGGCGGTCACATAGCGCGCCACCGCATAGCGCAGGGTGCGGTAGCCCTGCTCCTTGAGCAGCTTGCGGCCCTCGAAACTGACGTACCAGCTGGCGAACGCCATGCCCCGCCAGTCCCTGCGCGACCAGTCGGCATCCTGGCGCGGGCCGACGCAGTGGATCAGTTCGAACCGGCGGTGCGGCTCCTGCTCGGCGGCCCGCCTGATGCTGTCCGGCGTCTCCTCGCCGAACCGCTGCAGCCACTGGCGGGCGGTCAGCTCGAACTTGCGGTGCACGGTGTCGACCTGGCCCTGGAAGTTCTCGGCGAACCAGGTCTCGGCGAACGGGATCGAGCGATAGCGCAGGCCGCCCCCTTCCGCCTCGTCGACGAACAGCGCCCCGTTGCCGAAGGCGCCCAGGCCGACATAGGTCTCATGCGCCTGGGCGGCGAAATTGGCCCCGGCCGCATAGCGGGCCGAGAACAGCGTCTCGTTGACCTGCCCCAGCCACGCCCGCACCGCCTCGGGCAGCGCCGCCGGCCGGTCGCGCACATCGCGCCAGTCGCGCATGGCCAGTTCGTGCCAGCGGCTGGTGCGCGGGGTCAGCATGCTCTCGATGGCGGCGGCGAACTTGTCGAGCGCCAGGGGCGCGGTGCTGTCGAACACCTTGCGCGCCCGCCACGCGGCCTCGCCGGTCTGTCTGGTGGTGAAGTCCCCGTGCCGGGTCAGCACATGCTCGGCCACCTCCTGGCAGACCGCGTCCAGCGGGGCCCGCTCGGCCTCCATCCGGGCCTGGCGGCGCAACACCTCTTCGGCGCGACTGTCGGTCATTCAGCTCTCCGGATGCACGGGTTCGCGAGGCGGCGAAGGGGGCCTCCGCCGCGCGTCTGGAACCGGTGTTGAGGGTTGGAGCCGCTTATCGAAGCGGCGGGACTATTATCCCACGTCGGCGGGACAACAGGAAAAACTAGGCCTCAGCCCATCAGCACCTTGGTCGCCACCCCGCCCTCGCTGCGGCCCAGCGCGTTGGACAGGAAGGTGGCGGCGCGGCCGCGGCGCTGGCGCAGGCGGTCGCCTTCCTCCGCCCTCTGACGGGCTTCGTTGATGGTCGGCGGCGGCGGGGTCGGCCGCGGCGGTTTCATGTCCGGTTCCATGGGCTCTCCTTATCGAAGCGGTGAGACCATTATCCCACGTCCGGGCTCCGCAAGGGGGTTTCTCCTGCGCCCGATAACGATGATCGCCGGCCTTAAGACAATCGCAGGCTCCAACCTGCATGATCGTCAAAAGTACGGAGGGGCCTGGGGAGGTCTTGCGGGTGGATGCGTCTCATACTGGATGAAGGACTGGACGAGCTGGCGGCGCAGAGCCACCAGGTCCTGCCAATGCGGGTGCTGGTCACCCTCGGGGTCGGCGCCGTGCTCGGCCTCGTCACCGCCTGGCCGCTGGCCATGGCCTGGGCGGCCGGCGGGCTGGCGCTGGAGGCCTGGAGCTGGTTCGCCACCCGGCCGCAGTTCAAGGGTGTCGCCATCGGCGCCCCGCAGCGCTTCAACCATTTCGCCAACCTCGCCGCCATCGCCTGCTTCTGGTTCTATGCCGGCGCCCTCTTCTGGCTGGCCGGGACCATGGCGGGGGCCATCTGCGCGGTCACCGTCTGGCTCAGCCTGATCGGCTACGGCCAGGCCTTCTCCTTCCAGTCGCCAGTCGGCTCCCTGGTCAGCGGCGGCCTGCCGGCGCTCGGCATGCTGATCCTCGCCATCGCCGCCCCGGTGCCCGGCGCCGCCATGGGGCCCATCTGGCTGATGCTGATCATCGCCGTCGGCTTCGCCGCGGCCGGCTTCAAGCAGATGATGGTCTCACGCCGCAGCTTCCACGACGCCCAGGCCGCCCTGCTGGCCAGCGAGGCCGGCTACCGCATCCTGGCCGACAACGTCACCGACGTCATCTCCCGCCACGCCCCCGAAGGCGGCATGAGCTACATCTCCCCCTCCGCCAAGCGGGTCTTCGGCTGGGAGCCGGAGCAGATCATCGGCAAGGCGCGCGACAACATCATGCCCGAGGACATGCCCCGGCTGATCGGCGCGATCACCCTGGCCCGCGAGACCGCCCAGCCCCAGACCATCGACTACCGCATCCACCACGCCGACGGCCGCACCATCTGGGTCGAAAGCAGCATCGTCGCCTTCGGCGAGGGCGAGCTGGTGATGACCTCCCGCGACATCACCGCCCGCAAGGCGCTGGAGGCCGACCTTGTCGCAGCCGCCCGCCATGCCGAGAGCGCCGCCGCCGCCAAGGCCGACTTCCTCGCCAACATGACCCACGAGCTGCGCACCCCGCTGACCGCCATCATCGGCTTCTCCGAGGTGCTCGGCCGCTCGACCCAGCTGGCCGCCGACCAGGCCCGCCAGGTCGGCCTGATCCGCGAGGCCAGCGACATCCTGCTCGGCATCGTCAACAGTGTCCTCGACTACAGCAAGCTGGAGGCCGGCGGCCTGGAGTTCGACCGCCAGCCCTTCGATCCCGCCGTCATGGCCGCCTCCGTCCTCGGCCTGGTCGAGCAGCAGGCGGCCGCCAAGGGCCTGCGCCTCACGCTCGACGCCGCCGACGCCGGCGGCGGCCTGCTCGGCGATGGCCCGCGCCTGGGCCAGGTGCTGCTCAACCTGCTCTCCAACGCCGTCAAGTTCACCGCCCAGGGCGGCGTCCATGTCCGCCTCACCCGCCGCCCTCACAAGAGACTGCAGCGCCTGCGCGTCGAGGTGATCGACACCGGGGCCGGCATCGCGCCGGACAAGATCGACGCCCTGTTCGAACGCTTCACCCAGGCCGACGCCACCATCTCGCGCCAGTACGGCGGCACGGGCCTTGGCCTCGCCATCGCCCGCCGCATCGTCGAGAGCATGGAGGGCCGCATCGGCGCCGCCAGCCAGGCCGGCCGCGGCTCGACCTTCTGGTTCGAGCTCGACCTGCCCGCCGCCGAGCTGGCCCCCGCCCTGGAGGCCCCCGCCGCGCCTGAGCACCTGGACCGCCCGCTGCGCCTGCTGCTGGTCGAGGACAATCCGGTCAACCGCGAGCTGGTCGCCGCCCTGCTGGCCCCCTTCGACGTCGAGATCACCCAGGCCCACGACGGCGCGCAGGGCCTCGCCGCGGTGCGCGGCGGCGCCTACGACCTGGTGCTGATGGATGTGCAGATGCCGGTCATGGACGGCCTCACCGCCACCCGCGCCATCCGCCGGCTGCCCATCCCGCAGCCGCCGATCATCGCCATGACCGCCAACGTCCTGCCCGAACAGATCCAGCGCTGCCTCGAGGCCGGCGTCGATGACCACCTCGGCAAGCCGATCAACACCGCCGCCCTGCTGGCCTGCCTCGACCGCTGGAGCGCCCCCGACGCCCGCGAAACGCGGGCCGCCTGACCTCATCCTCCCCCGTAAGACGGGGGCGGATAGACGACCCCAAACGAAAACGGCGCCCGCGAGGGGCGCCGTCTTTCGTCTGCAAGGCGCGCTTGCTCCACCGGACCTGACAGGGGGGAGCGTGTCAGGCCCGGTGGAGTCCGGCGCGGCGGCTCAAGCGCCGAAGACCCGCGCGGCGGTTTCGAGTTGGGCGATGCCCAGGATGGCCACGACGGGCAGGGCGGCGAGAAGCAGGCTGGCCAGGTTGGCGATGCGAACGGTCATGTCAGTAGTCCCTCTGTTTGTGTGCGGCGGCGCGTCCCTGCGCTGCTGTGATTTGAGGTATACTGAAGGAGACCTGAAAAGGCTTGTTAAGCTTGCGTCATGACGTCGTTGTAAGAGACTAACGCAGGTGTAATGAGATTACGGTTATGTAATCGCCCACGCGAAACCCTGTCAGCCACCCGCCGGCTGGAACAGCTCCACCACATTGCCCGCCGGATCCTCCGCCAGGATCTGCGAGCCGCCCGGCCCGCTGACGATGTCATTGCGGAACGCCACCCCGGCCGCGCGCAGCCGCGCCACCTCGGCGGCGATGTCCTCGACGATCAGCTGGAAGCGGTTCCAGCCGCCCGCCTCCGGCTGGCGTCCGTCGGGCATCGGCCGCCCGGCCGAGCTCTTCGCCCCGCTCAGCAGCAGCCGCAGCCCGCCGCGCTGCACCGAGGCGAAGGCCGGCGCCGCGTTCAGCTGCACGGCAAAGCCCAGATGGCCGACGTACCAGTCGACGCAGGCCTGCACGTCGCCGACCATGTACCGGACGTTCACGGGGGTCTCGCTCATCGGGGTCTCCTCTCGCGACAGGGGTTTCAGGGCGCCAGGGTGCGCCGCAACAGGCCGGCCAGGGCCGCCAGCATGGCCGCCCGGTCGTCGCCGGCGGCCACGGCGTCGGCCGCCTCATGGATGGCGGCGAACAGCAGCCGCGCCGTCGGTTCCGGATCGACCGGCCCGAAGCCGCCCGCCTCCTGCCCGGCCCGGATCACCGCCGACAGCCGCAGGATGGCGTTGTCGGCCAGCGGCCGCCGCTCGGCGAAGTCGGAGTGGAAGATCGCCTCCCCCAGCCCCCGCCGCGACAGGGTGAAATCGATGAAGGCGGCCGCCTGCTCCTCGACCAGCCGCGGCCAGTCGATCGGCCCGTCGGCTTCGGTCGGCTGCGGATGGGCCCGGTCGAACTCCGACACCAGCCGCTGGCGCACCGCCTCCAGCAGGTCGTCCCAGGTCGGGAAGTAGAGAAAGAAGGTGCCCTTGGCGACGCCCGCCTCGCGGACCACGTCCTCGACCCGCACCCGCGCGCCCTGCGCCTGCAGCAGCCGCTCGGCCGCCTCGACGATCTCCAGCTTGCGCGCCTCCGGCTGGAGGCGCCGACGCAGCGGCCGGTCCATGCGACACCCCTGATGACCAGGGGTCATTAACTACTGACCGTCGGTCAGTGTCAATCGCCTCCCGGCGCGGGTCTAGCGGACGGTCTCTTTTTCCTTCGGCGCCGACACCTTCCGGATCCGCGTCTGGGCCTTCGGCTTGGGCAGCAACCGGAAGCGGGTCTCGCACCAGGCGAAATCGACGCCGACGTCGAGCAGCGCATCGGACCGCCCGCAGGGACAGGCAAAGCCCATCACCTCGACCACCCGATAGGTCTCCCCCGCCACCAGCGGCACGGGCCAGCCCGTCACATGGTTGGGGGCGGCGTTGACGCAAAGAACCAGATCACCAGGGCCGACAGCGTCACTCATGGGGTCCATCCTCCGCAGGGCGGCCAGTTTAGCCCCGGAGGCGGCCGGGGCCAAGAACGGTTACCGTCCGGCCCGCCCGCTTTGGCCGCCCGTAGTGCGCCAGTGGCGGACATTGGCGGTGGTCTCACCCACGGTCGTTGGACGGTCCCGCGCTGCTGAGGGTCTTGGCCTCATCCCAACGGCCCAGGGCAATCCGCGCCGCCAGGTCGGCGGAGTAGAAGCGGATGGCCGTCCACCAGATGATGTGCTGGCCGAGGAGCGGGGTCACGGTCAGGCGATCGTCCGGCTCACGGCGGACAAATCCCGCCGCCTCGGAGTCCGTCAGCAGCCGCCGCACCTGGGCCCGGGAGATGGCGCTGTCGCGGGCCATGGCGCTGACCGACAAGGCCATGGGGCGGGTCGGCGGAAAGTCGTCGCCGGCCTCGCCCGAGGTCGCCAGGTGGGACAGCAGATGCAGGCCGCCGGCCCGGCGAATGTACAGGTCCAGAGACGGCCCGTCCGGCCGCTGAACCGTCTTCAGGGTCCGCAGCATGATTTCCCCCTGGGCTGCGCCGTAGAGGCGCAGGAAGGCGGGCTCGTCCAGCAGGCTCAAGGCGCGGGCGGCGGGGGCCATCACCGGCGCGGCGCCGTCGAGAATGCGCCGGTAGTGGCTGATGATGGCCCGCGCCATCACGGGGGTCAGGGCATAGCGGCGCTCGCGGCCGTCCTCGCCACGCGGCCGCGGGGTGATGTAGCCGATGGCCTGCAGGAACAGCAGGGTCACCCGGGCCCGGCCCCTGGACGCGGCGCCCGCCTCGTCCAGGGCGCGGGTCAGGGAGGCGTGGGTGACGCCGTCCGGCGTGGCGTCGAGATAGGCGGCGAAGGCCCAGGCGAGATAGCGGCCCAGGTCATGGCTGGCCTTGAAAAGCACCGGGTCGTCGATGCGCCTGTTGCGCTCGGCCAGGGTGGCGCGATGGGCGGCGGCGTGGAAACCCGGCAGGGCGATGATGCGGTCGAGCTCGAACTCGGCGCCCGTCTGCAGCGCCGCCACCCCCTCGTTCAGTCGCTCCGTCCAGATGTCCCGCATGGCAAACCCTAACCGGTGAGGGCGTTGCGGGAAATGCGACCAAATCTGTCCAGCTGTTCGGCGCGGACCGTTTGGTCAAGATGGCGGCCGGCAGGCGGAAGGGCGAAACGTGGCGGACAGCAAGCCGGAGCGGCCGAGGGGC
>SDZP01000039.1 GCA_004144935.1 Caulobacteraceae bacterium
TACAAGTTCGATCCGCAGACGACGCTGGCCATTGTCGCGGGCCTGGCCTTCGACCGGCGCGTCATGGTCCAGGGCTATCACGGCACCGGCAAGTCGACCCACATCGAACAGGTCGCCTCGCGCCTCAACTGGCCGCTTGTCCGGGTCAACCTGGACAGCCACGTCAGCCGCATCGACCTGGTCGGCAAGGACGCCATCGTCCTCAAGGACGGCAAGCAGATCACCGAATTCCGCGAAGGCATCCTGCCCTGGTGCCTGCAGCGCCCGATGGCGCTGGTCTTCGACGAATACGACGCCGGCCGCCCGGACGTGATGTTCGTCATCCAGCGGGTGCTGGAAGCCGGCGGCAAGCTGACCCTGCTCGACCAGAACAAGGTGATCCGCGCCAACCCCTATTTCCGCCTGTTCTCGACCACCAACACCATCGGTCTGGGCGACACCACGGGCCTCTATCACGGCACCCAGCAGATCAACCAGGGCCAGATGGACCGCTGGTCGATCGTCACCACGCTCAACTACCTGGACCACGACGTCGAGGCCGAGATCGTGCTGTCGAAGAACCCGGGCTACGCCACCGCCGAGGGCCGCCGCACCCTGGCCGCCATGGTCCGCGTCGCCGACATGACCCGCAACGCCTTCATGAACGGCGACATCTCCACCGTCATGAGCCCCCGCACGGTGATCACCTGGGCCCAGAACGCCGACATCTTCGGCGGCGACATCGGCCTGGCGTTCCGGATGACCTTCCTCAACAAGTGCGACGAGTTGGAGCGGCCGACGGTGGCGGAGTTCTACCAGCGGGCGTTTGGCGAGGACCTGCCGGAGAGTGCGGCGCGGGTGAAGGTGGCTTAGCAACTCGAGCACCCTTCTCCCCCTGGGGGAGAAGGTGACCCCGAAGGGGTCGGATGAGGGGTCGCACCGGCTTCTACCGAACCGGCCACAACCGCCCTCATTGCAGCTGGAAATTCAGTGCGACCCCTCATCCGGCGCTTCGCGCCACCTTCTCCCCCAAGCGGGAGAAGGGATCCCTGAGGCGGCTCCGCCGGCGACCCTACCCCGCCTGCGCCAGGCTAAGCAGGTTGCCCTCGCTGTCCGGGAAGAAGGCGACTTTCGCCGCCCCGTCCGGTGAGGTCCAGACGCCCATCGCATCCTGACCCATGCCTTCGTAGATTTTCATGACCACCCCCTTGGCGGTCAGCGCCTGCACGGCCGCAACGATGTCGTCGACGTTCCAGCCGACCACCGGATGCGCCCCCGGAGTCCAGCCCGGCAGGGCGGTCATGCGGATTTCGGCGCCGGCGCCGAACTGCAGGAAGTCGCCGAAGCCGTCGCTGCTCTTCAGGGTCAGGCCGAGGACGTCCTGGTAGAAGGCCAGCGCGCGGGCGCGGTCGATGACCTGGACGAAAGCCACGGGGGTGGCGGCGTGGGTTAGGGTCATGGCTGTCTCCTTGTCGGCCGGACCTTGGCGGCGGACGGGGGGCGCGGCAATCGCCTGAAAGGGTGATTTCGCCGCCAGCACCGCGGAGACTTGTCGCCGGGAGGCCCGGCTGGGCATTCTCGTCCCATGTGTAACAACTACGCCAACCACATCCCGATCGACGAGCTGTTCGAGATTTTCAGCGACAGCAACTTCCCGCTGCGCTTCCCGGACGGACCGCCCAACCTCGAGCCGACGGACGATATCCGCCCGACCGACGCCGCCCCGGTCATCCTGCCGGCCGGCGACCACAGCACCCTGGTTCGGCTCAAATGGGGCCTCCTGCCCGGCCAGCCCAAGCGGCCGCCGGTGATCAACATGCGGTCCGAGGGGCGGGGGTTTGAGAGCGGCCGCTGCCTGATCCCGGCCTCGTCCTTCTTCGAGTTCACCGGCGATAAGTATCCCAAGACCCGCTGGCGCTTTTCCCGCGCCGACGGGGCGTGGTTCTGCTTCGCCGGCTATCAGAACGGCGGAGATGACGCCCGCTTCAGCCTGCTGACGGTCGATCCGGGGCCGGATATCGCCCCGACGCACGACCGTCAGCCGGTGGTGCTCGAGCGCGCCGACTGGGACCGCTGGCTGGCCGGCGAGGCGGGGTTGCTGCAGCCGTCGCCGGCCGGAACCTGGGTGATCGCGCAGGCGCCGCGGGAGGCGAAGGGGTCGTTGCTGTAGGCGTTGGGTCTCCGCCCTCGCCTCATACTCCGATCATGCTCGCGAAGGCGGGCATCCATACGCCGGTGGAAGTATGCCGCGGCGGGTTGGCCCTATCCTGAGGCGGCGTCCGCTGCTCAACCTGCGCGTGGATGCCCGCCTTCGCGAGCATGATCGGAGTTGGGGATGGGGGTAGCGCGCGCCGCCCGGCGGACCTAGTTGCGGAACAGCTGCAGGATCAGGTTCGGCTGCTGGTTGGCGATGCTCAGCGCCTGGATGGCCAGCTGCTGCTTGACCTGCAGGGCGGCGAAGCGGGCGCTTTCCTTGGCGAGGTCGGCGTCGACCAGCCGGCCGATCGAGGCCTCCAGCGTGTCCTGCAGCTTGGAGATGAAGGTCTCGTGGGTCTCCAGCGCCCTCGCCCCGGTTCCCAGCCTGGCGACCGCGCCGTTGACGCCCTTCAGGGCGTTGTCGAGGTTGGTCAGGTCGGCGGCGGTCACCGTCGTCAGGTCGGCCAGCGTGCCGCCGAGCAGCGAGCCGGTCGTGGAAAGGTCGATGTGGTCGACGTTGATGCTGTCGGTGGCGTTGGCGTTGGCCAGGGCCCGCACATTGCCGGAACTGCCCGAGGAGATCAGGCTGACGCCGTTGAAGCTGGCGTTGGAGGCGGCGAGGTCGATCTGTTTGCGCAGGGCGACATAGTCGGCGCTGAGCAGGGCCCGGTCGCTGGCGGTCAGCGAGACGTCCGACGCCGCCAGCATCTTCTCCTTCATCTGGGTGAGGAGATCGCTGATCGTCTCGCCGCCGCTGATGGCCACATCGACGATCGACTGGCCGCGCTTCAACGAGCCGGTGACGGCGTCGAGCGACTTCATCTCCGAGCGCTGCCCCTGGGCGATGGCCCAGATGGCGCCGTTGTCCTTGGGGGAGGAGATCTTCAGGCCGGTGCTGATCCGGCGGGTCACCTCGGCCAGTTCGCGATTCACCGCGCCCAGGCTCTGCAGCGCGATCATCGCGCCGACGTTGGTGTTGATGCTCAGCATGGCCGGCCCGTTCTGGAGTCCGCTTGCGGCGGAAGGGCCTTTTGCCCCGTCCCCAGCTTTAGCCCATTTCGGGTTAGCGACCCGTGAATGGCCAGAACAGTGAGATCAGCAGGGGCGCGACCAGCAGGATGATCACCGACAGCGGCGCCCCCAGTCGCGCATAGTCGCCGAACCGGTAGCCGCCCGGCCCCATGACCAGGGTGTTGCACTGGTGGCCGACGGGGGTGAGGAAATCGCAGCCGGCGCCCACGGCCACGGCCATCAGGAAAGGATCGGGGCTGAGACCCAGCTGCTTGGCCAGGCCCATGCCGATGGGGGCGACGATCAGCACGGTGGCGGCGTTGTTGAGGAAGGGCGTGGCGATCATCGCCACCGCCATCATCGCCGTCAGGGTGACCAGCGGCGGCATGCCGTGGAAGGCCCCCGACAGGGCGGCGGCGATCAGGTCGGCCCCGCCGCTCTTCTGGATGCTGTCGCTGACCGGGATCAGGGCGGCCACCAGGATCAGCACCGGCGCGTCGAGGGCGGCGTAGGCCTCGCGCATGCGCAGGGCGCCGACGGCGACCACCAGCACGGCGGCGATGAAGAAGCCGGCCGCGACGGGGAGCAGGCCTGTGGCCACCACCACCATGGCGCCGACCAGGATGACGGCGGGGGCGACCGCGTGGCGAATACCGCCCAGCCGCACCTCGCGTTCGGCCAGCGGCAACAGGCCCAATGCCTTCAGCGCCTCGGGCAGGGACTGCTCGCTGCCCTGCAGGACCAGGATGTCGCCGCTCTTCAGCCGGGTGGCGCTGAGGGCGCCGCGCATGCGGTAGCCGCTGCGGCTGACCCCGATCAGGTTGACCCCGTGGCTCTGGTGCAAGGCGAAACTCTTGGCGCTCTGGCCGATCAGGTCGCTTTCGGCCCCGATCACCACCTCGACGACCCGGACCTCGTCGGTCGGCTCGGCCAGCACGACGGGGCGGTCGGTGAGGGACAGTTTAAGCCCCGCCCGGACGATCAGCTCGTTGAGCTCCTGCTCCTCGCCCTCCAGCAGAAGGGTGTCGCCGGGCAGGATCTTGCGGTTGGCGTGGGGGGCGCTGAAGCGCTTGCGGCCACGCATGATGGCGATCACCTTGGTGGAGCCGTCGCCGAACGCCTGGATGGCGCCGACCCGGTCCTCCTGCCAGGTCCAGCCTTCGGGAACCTCGACCTCGGTTATGTAGGCGTTGGCGGCCAGGGCGGCGTCGACGCTGATCGTCGCCTTGCGGTCCTTGGGCAGCAGCCGATAGGCGAAGGTCAGGTAGACGATGGCGATGACGGTGAGGATGCCGCCGACCGGGAAGTAGTCGAACATCCCGAACGGCGTGCCGGTCGCCTCCCCGCGCACCTCCGAGACGATGATGTTGGGCGAGGTGCCGACCAGCACCGCCAGGCCCCCGACCAGGCTGGCGAAGCTCATGGGCATCAGCACCCGGCTGGCCGGCACGCCGGTGCGCTTGGCGATCTGCAGGGCGGTCGGCATCATCAGGGCCAGGGCCCCGACGTTCTTGCTGACCATCGACATGACGGCCGTGGCGGCGGCGAAGACCGGCACCTGGCTCTTCTCTGTCTTCAGCCGCGGAACGAGCGGGGCGAGGATGGTGTCCACCAGTCCCGACCGCGCCACCGCGGCGCTGAGCACAAGGGCGCTGGCGATGATGATGACGATGTCATTGGAGACGCCGTCGAAGGCGCTCTTGACCGGGATCACCCCGATGACCACGCCCACGGCCAGGGCGCCCAGGGCCACGAGGTCGTAGCGCCAGCGGCCCCAGATGAAGGCGACCACGGTCAGTCCGACCAGGCCGAACGACAGCGCCTGCTGCAAGGTCATGAAATCCCCCATAGGGCGGGGGAACGCGGGGAATATGAGCGCGGTTCCTTCGACCGCCTGGCCGGCGCTCCGCTCATCCAACCCCTGCGGGGCCGCCTTCTCCCGACAAGCGGGAGAAGGAAATTCAGGTCACCAGGGGCGAGCCGCCTGTCGCCAGCGGAGCATCGTCCTTCGACGGTCCCGTCGCCCCGCGCAGCCTCATCTTGTAGTCCTTCCAGCGCACCGACCGATCCTTGCGGATCATCCAGCGCATGAAGCCGAAGATGTCCTCGATCAGGGTGTACATCACCGGCACGAACAGCAGGCTGAGCAGGGTGGAGGTGATCAGGCCGCCGATCACCCCGATGGCCATCGGCTGACGGAACTCGACGTCCTCGCCAAGGCCGAGCGCCACCGGCAGCATGCCGGCGCCCATGGCAACGGTGGTCATCAGGATCGGCCGCGCACGCTTGTGGGCGGCGTCCATCATCGCGTCGTAGCGGGTCGCCCCGGCGTTGCGCGCCTCGATGCCGTACTCGACCAGCAGGATCGAGTTCTTGGCGGCGATGCCCATCAGCATCAGGAGGCCGATCAGGGCCGGCATGCTGAGGTTGGTGCCGGTGATCAGCAGGGCGAAGAAGGCTCCGCCCAGGGCCAGCGGCAGGGCCATCTGGATGGTGATCGGGTGCAGGAAGCTTTTGAACAGCAGCACCAGCACCGCGTACATCAGAAGGATGCCGGTCAGGAAGGCGGTGGCGAAGCCGACGCCCAGCTCGGCGAAGGCCTCGACGTCGCCGGACGGCCGCACCGACACCCCCGGGGGCAGGTTCTTCATCGACGGCAGCGCCTTGACCGCCTTGTCGGCGTCGCCCAGGGCCATGCCGGCCAGCTCGGCGTTGATGGTGGCGTTGCGGCTGCGGTCGAGCCGATCGATCTGGCTGGGCCCGGCCCCGAAGGTGATGTCGGCGACCGCCGACAGCGGCACGGCCGCCCCGGAGGCCGTCGGGACGCGCAGGTTCTGGATGACCCCCAGTTCCTCGCGGGCGTCCTCGGTCAGGCGCAGGCGGATCGGGATCTGCCGGTCGCCGAGATTGTACTTGGGCAGCAGCTGGTCGATGTCGCCGAGGGTGGCGACCCGCACGGCCTGGCTGATGTCGCTGGACGAGACGCCCATGCGGGCGGCGACGTCGGGCTTCGGCGTCACCAGGATCTCGGGCCGGGCGATGTCGGCAGTGTTGACGATGTTGGCCAGGCCCTGGATGCCGCGCATCTCCTGCTCAACCGCCCGGGCGGCGCGGGCCAGGGCCGGACCGTCGTCGCTGGTCAGGGTGACGTTGTAGAGCGGGGCCGAGCCATCGACGCCGAAGCGGATGCGCACGCCGGGGATGTCCCTCAGGCTCTTGGCGACGTCCTGTTCGAACTCCTGCTGCGACAGGTCGCGGTCATGCTTGGGCACCAGATTGGCGGTCACCGCCGCACGGCGCACGTCGCCCAGCGCCGCCCCCGAGCCCCCCGGCCCGGTGGCCGACAGGCCGGCGCCGACGCCGCCGTAGACGCTCTTCACCTCCGGCCGCTTGCTGAGGACATCGGTGATGCGCAGGACCACCGCGTCGGTGTCCTCGATGGTCGAGCCGGGCGGCAGTTCGACGCTCATGGCGCTGTAGCCCTGGTCGCCGGCCGGGATGAATTCGCCGGGCACCTGGGTGGCGACGAAGATCGACAGGATGAAGAAGATGGTCCCCATGCCGAAGGACAGGCCCCGGTGCTTCATGCCCCAGGCCAGAGACTTGAGGTAGCCCGCCATCCAGAACGGGTCCTTGTGGTCGTTCATCTTGCTGGTGCGCTTGAGCAGGTAGGCGCTCATCAACGGGGTCAGCATGCGGGCCACGACGAGGCTGAACAGCACCGAAACGCAGGCCGCCAGGGCGAAGCTCTTGAAGAACTGGCCGACCACCCCCGGCATGAAGCCGACCGGGGCGAAGACGGCGATGATGGTCGCGGTCGTCGCCACCACGGCCAGGCCGATTTCGTCGGCCGCCTCCATCGACGCCTGGTAGGGCGTCAGATTGTACTGTTGCATGTGCCGGACGATGTTCTCGATCTCGACGATCGCATCGTCGACGAGAATGCCGATGGTCAGGCTGAGGGCCAGCAGGGTGACGACGTTGAACGTCTGGTCCAGCGGCGCGAGGACGGCGAAGGTGGGGATCAGCGACAGCGGGATGGCCGTCGCGGTGATCAGGGTCGCCCGCCAGTCGCGCAGGAAGAGGAAGACCACCGCCACGGCCAGCACCGCGCCCAGCAGCAAGGCTTCCACGGACGCATTGTAGCTGGCCTCGACGTACTGCACGGTCGAGGTCACTTCCTCGATGTCGAGATCCTGGCGTTCGGCGTCCAGCTTCTGGATCGCGGCGCGCACGGCCTTGCCGGCCTTGACCTCGCTGCCGTCGCGGGTGCGCAGCATCGAGAAGGAGACCACCTCCTGGCCATCGAACCGGGCGCGGATGCGCGGCTCGGTCCAGCTGTCGGTCACCATGCCCAGGTCGCCCAGCCGCACGCTGCGGCCGCCGCCCAGCACGATGCGCTTGTCGGCCAGCTGTTCGATGGTGTCGGCGCCGCCAAGGGTGCGGATCGCCCGCTCCTCGCCGCCGACCGTGGCCCGGCCGCCGGGCAGGTCGGCGTTGATGCTGCGAAGGGTCTGGCTGACCTGGGCCGCCGTCACGCCCTGGGCCTCCAGCTTGCGCGGATCGAGCTGGACGCGGACCTCCCGCGACACGCCGCCCTCGCGGGTGACCTGGGCGATGCCGGGGATGGCGAGCAGGCGCTTGGAGACGTCGTTGTCGACGAACCAGCTCAGCTGTTCGGGGTTCAGAGAGCCGGAGCGGACCACATAGGTGATCAGCGGTTGGCCGGAGATGTCGATGCGCTGGACGATCGGCTCGGGGATGTCCTGCGGCAGGTCGGAGCGGATCGAGGCGACGGCGTTGCGCACGTCGTTGGTCGCCCGCTCCAGGTCGACGCCGATCTCGAACTCGACGCTGGTGTTGCTGACCCCGTCGCCGACCGTCGAGCGCACGTGGCGCACGCCGTTGAGGCCCGTCAGGGCGTCCTCGATGATGCGGGTGACCTGGCTTTCCAGCTCCGGCGGCGCCGCCCCCGGCTGGCCGGCGGCGACGACCACCAGCGGGAAGTCGATGTCGGGGAAATTGTTCACCCGCATCTGCAGGAAGCCCTGGATGCCGGCCACCGTCAGGATGATGAACATCAGGACGACCGGGATCGGGTTCTTGATCGACCAGGCGGAGATGTTGCGGAACATCGGCCCGCCCCTAACGCTTGGGCTGGGCGGCGACCACGCGGACATTGTCCCCGTCGGCCAGGAACCCGGCGCCGCCGACCACCACCCGCTCGCCGGCGCGCAGGCCGGCGGCGATCTCGACGCTCTCTCCGACACGGGCCCCGGTCGTCACTTCGCGGAAGTGCGCCTGGGTCTTGGCGTCGATGACGTAGACGCCCGGTTTGGAATTGCGGAACACCACCGCCGACTGCGGCAGGACCAGAGCCGGCTGGTCGCCGACATCGATACTGGCCTTGGCGAACATGCCGGGGCGGAAGCTCTGCGGCGAGGCGAGGCTGACGCGGGCCAGACCCACGCGGGTCTGGGCGTCGACGCGCGGGGTGACCAGGCGGACGACGCCGCCGGTCTGGCCGCCTTCGTCGCCGGTAATGGTCGCCGGCATGCCGGAGCGGACCAGGTTCAGCTGCGCCTCCGGGACTTCGCCGGCCAGTTCGAGCCTGCCATCGCGGACCAGCCGCAGCAGTTCGACGCCGGGCTGGACGATCTGGCCCTTGACCACGGTGCGGCTGGAGACACGGCCGCTGACCGGGGCGCGGAGGTTGGTCTGGTCCAGCTGGGCGGCGGCCGAGGCGGCCTGGGCCTGGGCCTGGGCGACGCCGGCCGAAGCGGTGCGCTGGCGGGCCAGGGCCTGGTCGAGGGCGGCCTGCGAGAGGTAGCCGCGGCTCTTGAGCTCCTGCGAGCGGCCGAGGGCGGCGGTGGCCTCGGCCAGGGTCGCCTGGGCCGACTGCACGCCGGCCTGGGCCTGGCGAAGGGCGGCCCGCTGGACGGTGTCGCTCATCTTGACGATCAGCTGGCCCTGGCGGACCCAGTCGCCCTCGTCGACGAGAACCTGCACGGCGGTCAGGCCGCCGGTCTCGGCGCCGACGATGACCTCATTCCAGGCGGTGACGCTGCCCGACACCTCGACCCGGCGCGGCAGGGTCTGCTGGCTGACCACGGCGGCGGTGACGGTCTGGGCCACCTTCGCCTTGGGCGCCTCTTCTTTCTTGCCACAGGCGGCCAGCGGCAGTGCCGCGGCCAGGGCAAAGGACAGAACGAGGGTCCGCGTCCGGCCAGGCCGGTCGGTAAAGGCGCGCACTTGATGCTCCCCAGTGTGCAGGCGACCTGCGCTATCTAGGCTTTCAGGGCCATTTCGCAACCGCGAAGAGCCCCCGCTCCTCGCCAGGACGGCCAAGGGCGACCGGTTCCGACAGGCTGCTGACAAAATAGGGACAGTCCGCCTCAACGCACGGCCTGGTCGGCCCAGTGACCGGGCTCGGCGGCGGCCAGGACATGGGCGACCTTGGCGGTCAGTTCCTCGGCGGCGAAGGGCTTCAGCAGGTAGCCTCCGGCCCCGGCGCGGATCGCCGCCTGGATGTCCACGCCGAGGCCCGAGGCGCTGAAGACCAGCACCGGAGTGTCCTTGAACCGGTTGCGCAGCCGGACCCGCGCGATCAGCTCCAGGCCGCTCATGCCCGGCATGCTGACATCGACCAGCAACAGGTCGGGCCGGCCCAGAACCAGGTACTTGAGGGCGTTCTCGCCGCTCCAGGCGGTAGCCACCTCGTAGCCGGCGGTTTCCAGCACCAGCCTGGCGTATTCACGAACCGGCTCGTCGTCGTCGACGATCAGGATGAGCGTCATGGCGTACCTCGCCCCATGCGAACGCTCAGATTGAGCATAGAGTTCTGCCGAACGGTAAACGGCCCGGGAGACGCCCGACCCCCAAAGTCTCGCATTGGCGCCGATATGTGCTAGACGCGCCCCACCATGACCACCCCGCCTATCGACAAGATCCGCAACTTCTCCATCGTGGCCCACATCGACCACGGCAAGAGCACGCTCAGCGACCGCCTCATCCAGCAGACGGGCGGCCTGACCGCGCGCGAGATGACCGAGCAGGTCCTCGACAACATGGACATCGAGAAGGAGCGCGGCATCACCATCAAGGCGCAGACCGTGCGCCTCAACTACAAGGCCAAGGACGGCGAGACCTACGTCCTCAACCTGATGGACACCCCCGGCCACGTCGACTTCGCCTATGAGGTCAGCCGTTGCCTGGCCGCCTGCGAAGGCTCGATCCTGGTGGTCGACGCCAGCCAGGGGGTCGAGGCCCAGACCCTGGCCAACGTCTACCAGGCGATCGACAACAACCACGAGATCGTGCCGGTCCTCAACAAGATCGACCTGCCGGCCGCCGAGCCGGACCGCATTCGCCAGCAGATCGAGGACGTCATCGGCCTGGACGCCAGCGACGCCGTGCTCTGCAGCGCCAAGAGCGGCCTTGGCATCGACGACGTGCTGGAAGCCATCGTCACCCGCCTGCCCGCGCCGAAGGGCGATCCGGACGCGCCGTTGAAGGCTCTGCTGGTCGACGCCTGGTACGACGCCTACCTGGGCGTCATCGTCCTGGTCCGGATCTTCGACGGGTCCTTGAAGGCCGGCCAGCGCATCAAGATGATGAACGCCGGCAAGACCCACCTGGTGGACCGGGTCGGGGTCTTCCAGCCCAAGAACACGCCGGTCGACAGCCTGGGCCCGGGCGAGGTTGGCTTCTTCACCGCCCAGATCAAGGAAGTGGCCGACGCCGCCGTCGGCGACACCATCACCGACGAGAAGAAGCCGACGGCCCAGGCCCTGACCGGCTTCAAGGAAGTGCAGCCGGTGGTGTTCTGCGGCCTGTTCCCGGTCGACGCCGCCGACTTCGAGGACCTGCGCGCCGCCATCGGCCGCCTGCGCCTGAACGACGCCAGCTTCAGCTACGAGATGGAAACCAGCGCCGCCCTGGGCTTCGGCTTCCGCTGCGGGTTCCTGGGCCTGCTCCACCTCGAGATCATCCAGGAGCGGCTGAGCCGCGAGTTCGACCTCGACCTGATCGCGACGGCCCCTTCGGTTGTCTACCGGATCGGCCTGATGCACGACGGCGGCGAGATCGAGCTGCACAACCCGGCCGACCTGCCCGATCCGGTCAAGATCGACACCATCAGCGAGCCCTGGATCAAGGCGACGATCCTGACCCCGGACGAATACCTCGGCGGCGTCATCAAGCTGTGCCAGGACCGCCGTGGGCAACAGCGGGAACTCAGCTACGTCGGCAGCCGCGCCCTGCTGGTCTACGACCTGCCGCTCAACGAGGTGGTCTTCGACTTCTACGACCGGCTGAAATCCATCTCCAAGGGCTATGCCAGCTTCGACTACCAGATCGAAGGCTACCGGGTCGGCGACCTGGTCAAGATGCAGATCCTGGTCAACGCCGAGCCGGTCGACGCGCTCTCCATGCTGGTCCACCGCGACCGGGCCGAGCAGCGTGGCCGGGGCATGGTCGAGAAGATGAAGGAGCTGATCCCGCCCCACATGTTCGTCATCCCGATCCAGGCGGCCATCGGCGGGCGGATCATCGCCCGGGAAACCGTGCGGGCCCTGCGCAAGGACGTGACGGCCAAGTGCTACGGCGGCGACGCCAGCCGCAAGCGCAAGCTGCTGGACAAGCAGAAGGCCGGCAAGAAGCGCATGCGGCAGTTCGGCAAGGTGGAGATCCCGCAGGAAGCCTTCATCGCCGCCCTGAAGATGGACGACAACTGATGCTGCCGCCGGCGGAGCTCGACGGCGTCACCCTGCTCGTCGATGTCCCGGCGGCAGGACTGCGGGCCGGCGACGTCGGCGTCATCGTCGCCATCACCCGCGCCGACAACGGGCGGCTTCGCTACACCATCGAGATCGACCGGCCGGACGAGCCGGGCGCCACCGCCGATGGCCAGCTGATCGATCTCGACGCCGCCGAGTTCGGCCTCGACTGACAGCTAGTCAACCAGCAGCTTGCGAAGTTCCGCCTTGGCCACCTTCTCCAGGGTGGCGCGCGGAAAGCTGTCGACGAAGCGGACCTCGTGCGGCTGCTTGAAGCTGGCCAACTGGCCCTTGCAGGCCGCCAGGATCGCCGCCTCCAGGCCCTCGACGCCGCCGGTCGCGATGACAAACGCCACTGGCGCCTCGTCGAGCATCGGGTGGCGTTTGGCGACGACCGCCACCTCCCCTACCCCGGCCACCGCCCCGATCACCCGCTCGATCTCCGAGGCCGCGACGTTCTCGCCGCCGACCTTGAGCATGTCCTTGGAGCGGTCGGCGAAATAGAGATAGCCGTCCTCGCCGCGCCGCACCCGGTCGCCGGTGATGAACAGGCCGTCGGCGTTGAAGGCCCTGGCGGTGGCCTCCGGATCGGAGGCGTACTCCAGGAACAGCGACAGGCCGCGGATGCCGCCGACCAGCAGGTCGCCGGTCTCGCCGACCGCCACCGGCTGTCCGGCCTCGTCCAGCACATGGATGTCATAGGCGGGGGACGGCCGGCCCATCGACATCGGGGCGTCGGGGACGGTGGGCGAGCCGACCGTGCCGTGGGTCATGGTCTCGGTCATGCCCCACCAGCCGACGGTCTTGACCCCGAACAGCCGGTCGGTGGCCGGGTCGCAGATGCCGTTGCCGAAGTTGCGGTAGCTATGGGCCGGCACGGGCTGCTGGGCGATGGCCTTCAGGCAGAAAGGCACCATCGAGGTCCAGGTGCAGCGGTGCTTGAGCGACACCGGCCAGAAGCGGCTGGCCGAGAACTTCGGCATCAGCACCGCCGTGCAGCCGGCCCAGAAGGCGGCCAGCACGCTGTAGACCTGGGCGTTGGTGTGGAACAGCGGCAGATAGACCAGGTGAACGTCTTCCGGGACCAGACCCTCGTTCTGGGCGCACATCCGGCCGCCCCAAAGCGCGTTGGCGTGGGTCCAGAGCACGGCCTTGGGCCGGGCGGTGGTGCCGGAGGTGTACTGGATGCCGAAGTGGGCCCAGGGGTCGTGCGGGCGATCCGCCAGGGCAGCCGGGTCGGCGTCGAGAGCGGCGAAGGGCTCGAACCCTTCGGCGACAGCGGGCTCGCCGCTGTCGTTGTCGGTCACTACCGTCCAGGCCAGGTGCGGCGCCGCCTCCGCCAGCAGACCGGCCAACATCGGCTGGGTGATCGCCCCGACCGCGCCGCTGTGCTGGGCGAAATAGCGGACCTCGTCGAGGCTGGACTTCGTATTGGTCGTCACCGGCACCGCCCCGGCGTAGGCGCAGCCCAGCCAGCTGATCACCGACTCCGGGCAATTCTCCAGATGCACCAGCACCCGGTCGCCGACTCCGACGCCGCGCGCCTGCAGGCCAGCCGCCAGCCGCCGCGCCGCCACCGCGAACTGCGCGTACGACCAGGTCCGGCCCTCGCCCTCGAAGGGCTCCCAGACCAGGAAGGGGTGGTCGCCGCGCCAGGCGGCGCGGGCGTCGATCAGGCTGCGGATGTCCATGCCCTCGAAGGGCGTCAGGGGTCGGGGAGCGGTCATGGTCTCAAGGGTCGCAAGCGCCCCTCCTCTCGTAAAGGCCGACGTGGCGTCATCTGCGCCGGCGGGTTAGCCTCCGCCCCGGAGGGCCGCCGATGAAACCCCTGCTGATCGCCATCCTGGCCGCATTCCCCGGATCCGCCCTCGCCGCCGAGCGACTGCCCATCCTCGACATGCACCTGCACGCCCGCGAGGCCGACTATGCAGGCCACAACCCGCCGCCCCTTTGCGCGCCCTTCGCCGTCATGCCGCGCTGGGACACCAACCTTCCCGGCTTCGACGGCATGGCCTTCGAGGGCGAGCCCTGCGCCAGGCCCGTCTTCCCGGTGAAGACCACCGCCGAGCAGCGGGGCCAGACCCTGGCCATCATGCAGCGCCGCAATATCATCGGCATGGTCAGCGGCGCCCCGGGCCAGGTCGATCCCTACAAGGCCGCCGCGCCCGAGCGGGTGATCGTCGGTCTCGACCTGCACATCACCGGCCCGAACGCCCTCTCGCCCGACCACGTCCGCGCCCTCTACAAGGCCGGACGCTTCACCGTGCTGGGCGAGGTCATGGCCCAGTACGACGGCGTGCCCGCCAACGATCCCCGAATGGAGCCCTACTGGGCCCTGGCCGAGGAGCTGGGCATCCCGGTCGGCATCCACATGGGTCCCAGCGAGCCCGCCGGCCCCTACATGGGCTCGCCCGCCTTCCGGGCCCGCAACTCCAGCCCGCTGCTGCTGGAGGATGTGCTGGTCGCCCATCCGAAGCTGAGGGTCTACATCATGCACGCCGGCTATCCGTTCGCCGACGACTTGCGGGCCCTGATGTTCAGCCATCCGCAGGTCTATGTCGACATCGCCAGCATCGACTACACCGAGCCGACGCCGGCCTTTCACGCCTTCCTGCGCGAACTCGTCGAGGCCGGCTATGGGGACCGCATCCTGTTCGGCAGCGACCAGATGATCTGGCCAGGCGTCATCGAGCCGGCCATCGCCGTCATCGAGGAGGCGCCCTTCCTGACCCAGGCCCAGAAGCGGGCCATCCTCTACGACAACGCCGCCCGCTTCCTGCGCCTCAGCCCAGCGACCATCGCCCGCCACAAGGCGATGTGACGGCGGTGGTCGCCGCCGCGCAAGGAGGCTAGAAGGCCGCCATGACCCCCGAAGACGCCGAACTGCTCGAGCCCTACCACCAGGAAATCGGCCGCCTGGCCCTGGAGGCCGCCGACGAGACCGCCAGCCGGCTGCTGGTCTATGCCGAGATGGACGCCGACGGGCTGACCGCCGACCTGTTCTTCGACGACCCGGAGGCGCCGGACGACATCCGCTATCGCCTGTGCCCGCCGATGCTGGAGGCGGTGATCGAGGCCTACTGGGACGCCGCCCGGCAGCTGGATCCCAAGGGCGAATGGGCGACGATGGCCTATGTCATCGAGGACGGCGGCTTCAAGGTGGAGCTGAAATATCCCGAGGAGATCGACGAGTTGCCGGACGAGGACATCAGCGACCGGCGGCCGGTGGTCGTGGCGGCGGTGTTCGGGCCCGGCGTGGTGGACTATTCGCGGCCGGGGGCCTGAGGCTTCGACGACAAAATGAACATGAATATGTCTAGACATATTCTGACATCGTTGATTTCAAAGCGGTTTTCAGGACTGAAGACCTGGGCCGCCTGTCAGCGGCGCGTTTTTGCCGGCTTGCCAGCCTCGTTTGGCTGAACCACGATCACCCAAAGCTACCGACTTTGGGGAATCTCACGACATGACCGCCCTCTCCCGCCGCGGCCTGCTGGCCGCCGCCTCCGCGCTTGCCGTTTTGCCGCTCAAGGCCCTGGCCGCGGTGCTGCCCAAGCCGCCGGCCGCCAAGCTGACGCCGGCGACCGATACCGCCTTCGGCATCAGCCTGACCGATCCATACCGCTGGATGGAATCCCGCGAGAAGGACCCGGACTGGGAGCCCTACATGAAGGCCCAGAACGCCTATGCCCGGTCGGTATTCGACGCCATTCCCGGGCGCGACGCCCTGGCCAAGCGGATCGCCGAACTGACCGGCGAGATGGCGGTGACCCGGGGCCTGGCCATCGCGGGGCCTTACGTCTTTCTCTATGAGCGCCCGGTCGGAGCCAACAGCTATCGGCTGGTGGTGCGCGAAGGCCTGACCGGGGCCAGTCGCGTGCTGATCGACCCCAACACCGAGAAGC
>SDZP01000349.1 GCA_004144935.1 Caulobacteraceae bacterium
CACCAGGTCGCCGTCCTTCAGGTCGCGGCCGTCGTGTTCGCTGAGCAGCAGGGTGTCGCGGCTCTTGCGGTCCACCGGCTCGACCCGGATCTCGCGCCGCACCCGGCGCACCACGCCCAGCACCTTGTGAGCGCTCTGGCCCAGTCGTTTGATGACCCGCGCCTCGACCTCGCCGTTTTCCAGCCGCTCGTAGCGGACCAGCAGCTTATCGCCGAGCCCCGGGGCGCCGGCCGTCTTCTCGGCCGCATCCGGCGCCAGCCGGGCCAGCGGCGCGTCGTCGCCGCCCTTGCTCAGCCGCACGAAGAGGTCGCCGTCCGTGTCCCGCTCGACCACCTCGGCCACGCCGACCGGCGGCAGGGCCCCGGCCTCGGCGAAGCCGCGCCGGCCGCGCTTGCCCAGATCCCCCTTGGCCTCCAGCTCGCGCAGCATCTCGCGCAGGGCCCGGCGGTCGGCGCCCTTCAGCCCGAAGTGGCGGGCGATATCGGCCTTGCCGGCCTCCCCGGCGTCGCGCAGGAAGGCGATCAGGGTGTCCCTGTCGGGCAGCCCTTGCGGAACTTTGGCGGTCTTGGTCGTCTTGGGAGGCTTGGCCATGTCCCTGGCATAACGCGCGACGCGCCGGAGCGCACCTACTGCCTGACGACCACCGTGTAGCCGACCGTCCGCCGCTCGCCGGCCGCCAGCACGAACGGCATCACCCGCCCGCCGTCCCGGGGAATGAACTTCACCGTCGAGCGGGTCACCTTGGCGAGCCGGCCATAGTCGACCAGCCGCACCTCGAAGCTCGCCGGCGCCTCGGTGTTGTTCACCGCCTCCACCGAATAGACATACTCGGTGTCGCGTTTGTTCCGCCCCTTGGCCTTCTTGCTGACCAGGGTCGGCCTCACCTCGACCTGCCGCGACTCCTGCAGCACCAGGTCGAACGGCGCGCCGACGGCGCTGTTCTCGAACCGGAACTCCCCGGCCAGCAGCCGCCCGCCGGCCGTCTCCTGGCCGATCATCGCGTTGCCGCCGGGCAGCGGCAGGCCCAGCCCCGCCTCCTTGCGGTTCTTCATCCGCAGCATCAGCGCCACCGGCCGCCGCTCGACGTCGGGGTTCCAGGTCTCGCCAGCCCAGCTGGTGAAGCGGTAGACGCGGTCGAAGGCCACCCCGTCGGCGTCCAGCATCAGCAGCTGCTTGGTCTGCCGCGCAGCCACCGTGGTCGGGTAGGGCAGGGTGTAGAGCTTGTAGTCGCCGAGTTCGGACTGCTCGGCGATCGGCGCGTCCTGGACCGGAGCCGGTGGCGGGGGAGGCGCCGGCGGCGCCATCGCCATTACGCCGTCCATCTCCCGCCTCTGGACCCGGTTGCCGGTGACGACGATCTCCTGGTAGGCGAAGTTCAGCCCCGTCGGCCAGCAGGCCGGCCGCTTGGCCTGCCCCTGCGCCACCGTCGCCCGGGTCTTGGGGCTGCGCGCCACATCCCCGGCCACCACCTGGGTCGGGGCGTCGGTAAAGGTGGTGGCGCTGTCGTTGCTCAGCGTGATCCAGCCGGTCAGGTCCAGGCTCCTGCCGTCCGGCCGCACCGTGGCGACGTAGTTCGCCTTCCAGTTCAGCCCCACGGCCAGATAGGTCAGCCGCACCCTGTAGGTCCCCGCCGCCCTGGCCCGCACCGTCATCGACAGGGTCGGCTCCGGCGACAGCTTGTCGGGGACCTTGTCAAACACCAGCCGCTCCGGCTCGCCGCTGCACCCCAGCGCCTCGAAACCGCCGTCGACCTCCATGATCACGCCGTTGGGCCCGGACCGCAGCACCGCCTGCCGCACCGTCTCGACCCCGGTCACCCGGTTGGTCCGCACCAGCTTCACCGGCTCGCCGATGGCGGCGGCGATGATCGAGCCGGGGCTCATCAGGTTATAGTCCTGGTTGCGCTCGACCATCGTCGCCGGCAGGCCGTCCAGCGCCGCCGTCGCCGGCACGATGCCCGCCGCCACGCCCCGGAAGGTGATCCGGCTCTGGCCGGCCGGGATTTCAATCGTCCGCCACTCGGTGACCAGCGCCAGGCCCGAGCGTCCGTCGTAATAGCCGCGCCCGCCATTCGGGTCCTGGTAGATGGTCAGAGCCACGGAGTCGGGCTTGGCCGACACCTGCGCCAGAGCCGGTCCGGCCATCAGCGCCGCCAGCCAGGCGGCCAGGATCACCCCGGTCCGCGCCATGGACCTAGTACTCGGCGTCGAGGGTGACGGTCAGGGTGGTCTCGCCGTTGGCCGGGGTCGGCACGTCCCAGGCGAAGGTGTCGGCGTTCAGCCGCCGGCCCTTGACGGTCTCCTCGATCACCTTGCCGTTGCGGCCCACCCCCGACTGGCGCAGCTGCACCACCACCGGTTCGGGCCTGGCGTTACGGACCAGGTAGCTCATCGTATAGCGCGTCCGGCCGCTGATCCGCCGGTCGGCGGTCACCAGGGTCGGCTGCACGGTGACGTCGAAGGCCTGGCCGGTCTGGATGGAGAGGTCGGAGCCGGCCGGAGTGTGGCCGATCTCGTTCTCGCCGATGAACTTCGGATTGCCCTGCTGGTCGCGCACGTAGAAGCGCACTGTCCCGGCCGGCATCGGCTCAGCCCCGCCCCCGGCCGCGAACTCCAGCTTCACCGCCGCCGCGATCGGCGTCTCCTGGCTGTTGAAGCTGTTGAAATCCAGCCGATAGGCCTTGGTCGCCGGCGCCCCGATCACGTCCAGGAAGCTGACCTGCTTGGACTGCGCCTGGGCGATCGTCGTCCGCTCCTTCAGCGGATAGAGGTAGAAGTCGGCCAGCGGCACGGCCGTGCCGGTCACCGTGCCGGCCCCCCGGATGGCCGGCGGGCTGTAGCGCACCTGGCCGACATTGCCGGCCACCAGCTGCACCTCGGCGTCGGCGAAATCGACGCCGGTATTGTTGCTCAGCGTGATCCAGCCCTGCACGTCCATCTTGCCGTTCTTCTCGTCGAACAGGGCGACATAGTCGGCGTTCCAGCCCATGCCACCCGTCAGATAGGTCAGCTTGGTCTCGCGCGGACCCGCCTGGGCCGCGTCCACCGTCACCGACAGCGTCGGCCGGGCGCGCAGGTTGGGCGGCACCTTGTCGAAGATCACCCGGGTCGGCACGCCGTCCTCGCGCAGGATCTCGATGCGGTCGCCGATCTGCAGCACCACCCCGTTGTTGACCGCCAGGATCTTGGCCGTCTCGGTCACCTGCTGGCCGTTGCCGGGATTGGTGCGGACGATCTTCACCGTCTCCCCGACCGCCTTCTCCATCAGCTTCTGCGGGCTGAGCAGGTCGTAGTCGAAGTTCTGCTCGATGATCGAGATGCCCTCGGCCGACAGGGTCACGGTCTCCGACCGGATCTGCGGCGAGACGTCCTTGAACTCGATCCGCTGGCGGCCGGCGGCCAGGGTCTCGGTGCGGGCGTCCTCGACCAGGGTCTGGCCCGAATTGTAGATGGTCACCGACAGGCGGCGGGGCTGGGCCGAGGCGGCCGTGGCGGCGAGCGCGAGCACGCTGGCGGCGAGGAGGAATTTGCGCATTCGAAGACCCTAGGTGGCGACGGCCGACTGTGTCACGCCGCTCGAAGGTCTGTCGATCCCCTTTTTACAGCGGTAAATAATCTGTCATCGCCTGCGCAGCAGCACGATCCCGACCACCAGCGCCACGATCCCCGGAATGGCCGCCATGCCGCCGAAC
>SDZP01000040.1 GCA_004144935.1 Caulobacteraceae bacterium
AGCCTGCCGTGCCCGCTTCCACGCCCAAGGTCGCGCCGACGCCTCCGCCGGCCAAGGTCGCCACCGCGCCTGTCGCGCCGGCGCCCGCCGCGAAGGCTACCAGCGGCAGCTATCTGGTCCAGATCGGCGCCTTCTCCTCCGCCTCGCTGGCCGACAAGGGCTGGAACGACGCCGCCGCCCTCGCGCCTGGCGCCGCGGCCGGCAAGGGCAAGAAGGTCGAGACGGTCGAGAGCGGCGGCAAGACCCTGTACCGCACCTCGGTCACCGGCTTCGGCGACAAGGCCGCGGCCCAGGCCTTCTGCGATCGGCTCAAGGCGGCCGGAAAGAGCTGCTTCGTCCGGTGAGCGACCGCGCCTGCATCCTGGGCTGCGCTGGAACGACCCTGTCTGCGGACGAGGTCGCCTTCTTTCGCGACGCCCGGCCGTGGGGCTTCATCCTGTTCAGGCGCAACATCGAGAGTCCTGCCCAGGTCCGCGCCCTGACCGCGGCGCTGCGTGAGGCCGTCGGCTGGCACGCGCCGATCCTGATCGACCAGGAAGGCGGCCGGGTGCAGCGACTGGGGCCGCCGCACTGGCCCAAATACCCGCCGGGCCGCGCCTATGGCGCGTTGCCGACCAACGATCCGCTGGTCCGCCGCGAGGTGACCCGCCTGGGCGCGCGCCTGATTGCCCATGACCTGCTCCAACTGGGCATCAACGTCGACTGCGTGCCGGTCCTCGACGTGCCCCAGCAGGGCGCCCACGACATCATCGGCGACCGCGCTTATGGCGAGACTGTCGCCGAGATCGCGACCCTCGGCCGGGCCGCCGCCGAGGGGCTGATCGCCGGCGGCGTGCTGCCGGTCATCAAGCATATCCCCGGACATGGCCGGGCCATGGCCGACAGCCACAAGGATCTCCCGGTCGTCGACGCGCCGATGGGCGCCCTGTCGGAGACCGATTTCGCGCCCTTCCGGGTGCTGTCGGACATGCCGATGGCGATGAGCGCCCACGTCGTCTACACGGCCATCGACGCCAAACGGCCAGGCACCCAGTCCAAGACCGTGGTGCGCGACATCATCCGCGGCGACATCGGTTTTGGCGGCCTGCTGATGACCGACGACCTGTCGATGAAGGCCTTGAAAGGCGATTTCACCCAGAGGGCCCGCCGCGCGCTCAGCGCCGGCTGTGACGTCATCCTGCACTGCAACGGCGACATGGGCGAGATGCAGGCGGTGGTCGCCGGGACCCGCAAGCTGTCCGGCAAGGCCAGGCAACGGGCCGACGCGGCGCTGGCCCGGCTGGCCCGGGTCGTGGAGCCCTTCGACGCCGCCGAGGCCCGCGCCCGCTTCGACGCCGCCTTCGAGGGGCGGTTCGCGGCATGAGCGAGGGTTTCCAGCCCATCCTCGACTTCAAGGCCGCCAACGAGGCGGCCGAGGACGGCGACGCCCTGATCATCGACGTCGATGGCTACGAAGGGCCGCTGCACGTCTTGCTGGCCCTGGCGCGCAGCCAGAAGGTCGACCTGATGCAGCTGTCGATCACCAGGCTGGCCGAACAGTATCTGGCGTTCGTGCACCGGGCGCGGGCCCTGCGCTTCAGCCTCGCGGCCGACTACCTGGTCATGGCCGCCTGGCTGGCCTACCTGAAATCCCGCCTGCTGCTGCCGCGGCCCGACAAGGGCCGGGGCGACGAGCCCCCGGCCGAGGAGATCGCCGCCAACCTGGCCTTCCGCCTGGCCAAGCTGGACGCCATGCGCAAGGCCTCCGAGGCCCTGAACATCCGCCCGCGTCTGAAGCGCGATGTCTTTACCCGGGGCGATCCCGAGCAGGTGAAGGTGGTGGGCTCCGGCCGATTCGAGGGCGACCTTTATCAGCTGATGAGCGCCTACATCCTGCAGCGCCGCCGCGAGCACTACCGCACCTACCGTCCCGAGGCGCCGGTCGCCTACGGTCTTGAGGACGCCCGTGGTCGCCTGCGCGAGCTGCTGCCCGAGCTGGACCACTGGACGGCCCTGCAGGGCATCGCGCCGATGCCGCATGACGACCTCGGCCCGAGCCGCGCCAGCTACCTGGCCTCGACCCTCTCGGCCAGCCTGGAGCTGGTCAAGGAAGGGGCGCTGGAAGCCCGCCAGCTGGAAGCCTTCGCCGACCTCTACCTGAAGGTCCGCACCGGCCGGCCGGAGGCGGTGGCATGAGCGACCACATCCAGCGCTGCGTCGAGGCCCTGCTGTTTGCCGCCGCCGAGCCGCTGAGTGAGGCCGATCTGGCCCGTCGCCTGCCCGAAGGCGCCGACGTCGCCGCCGCCATCCGCGTGCTGCGCGAGCAGTTCGAGGGCAGGGGGGTCGAGCTTGTCGAGGTGGGCGGCCGCTGGCGCATCCAGACCGCCGCCGACCTCGCCTTCCTGATGACCGAGGAGCGCGAGGAGCCCCGCCGCCTCTCCAAGGCGGCGCAGGAAACGCTCGCCATCATCGCCTACCACCAGCCGGTGACCCGGGCGGAGATCGAGGCGGTGCGCGGCGTGCAGGCCAGCAAGGGCACGCTCGACGTGCTGCTGGAGCTGGGCCTGGTCCGCATGCGTGGCCGACGGCGCACGCCGGGCCGGCCGGTCACCTATGGCACCACCGATCTCTTCCTGGAGCACTATGGCCTGGCCTCGCTGGGCGACCTGCCGGGGATGACGGACATGAAGGCGCTCGGCCTTCTCGACATGAACCTGCCACCGGGCTTCTCGGTCCCCGACCCCAGCCTGGCCGCCGAGGCGCTGGAGGACGAGGAGCAGCTGGACCTCGACGTCGATGCGCCGGAGTTCATTCAGGACTATGTGGGCGAGGGCGACCGCTGAAACGATCCGCGCCAAATCGCCCTTACGGCGCTTTCATTTGGCCCGCCGCCGCGAGAACGCCTATATAGGCCCCGATAAGGACCAAGTCCGCCCCTGCGACAGGCTGGCGGAGAACGAGGAGTGGCCCTGATGGGTGGTTTGAGCTGGATTCACTGGGTGCTGGTCATCGGCGTCGTTGCGCTGCTGTTCGGTGGCCGCGGCAAGCTGTCGGGCCTGATGGGCGACGCGGCCAAGGGCATCAAGGCCTTCCGTGACGGCCTCAAGAACGAGGGCGACGAGCCGGTGGTGCAGGATGAGGCTCCCACCCCGCTGCCCAGCGCCAAGCCGCGCGCCCCGACCCGCAAGAAGACCGACAACATCGTCAACTGACGATTCCTGGCCTGCCGGCCAGATCGCCTCCGCTCCAACGCCTTAAGGCGCACCCATGCTTTCGCCTGATATCGGCGTCTCCGAAATGCTGGTCATCGCCGCGGTGGCCCTGATCGTCGTGGGACCCAAGGACCTGCCGCTGTTGATGCGCCGGGTCGGCCAGTTCATCGCCAGGCTGCGCGGCATGGCGTCGGAGTTCCGCGCCAGCTTCGAGGACATGGCCCGCCAGTCCGAGCTGGAGGAATTGCGCAAGGAGGTCGAGGCGATGCGGTCCGGCCAGTACGTCGCGCCCCTGCAGGATTCGTCCGTCGATCAGGTTTTCGCCGACATCGATTCCGGACTGAAGACCGGCCAGGTCAGCTTCTCTCCCGCGGTGCAGATCCAGCCCGCTATCGAAACCTCAGAACCGACCATCGCCAAGCCGGCCCGCAAGCCGCGCGCCAAGGCGCCAAAGGCCGAGGCGGCGCCCGTCGCCGCGCCGGTGAAGCGCAAGCCGGCGACGAAGGCCATGGCTGAGCCCGCCATCGTCGAGGCGCCCAGGCGCAAGCGCAGCAAGAGCGGGACCGTCTCGTGAGCACCGACGAAACCGAGATCGAGGCCTCGCGCGCGCCGCTGCTCGACCACCTGGTCGAACTGCGCGGTCGGCTCATCATCTGCGTGATCGCGCTGGCGATAGGCTTCGGCATCTGCTTCTTCTACGCCGACCCGATCTTCAAGTTCCTGATCCACCCGTTCCAGACGGCCAACAACCTGTTCACCGCCCAGCAGAACAACGGCGGCAAGCACGGCCCGTTCGATCTGATCTTCGCCCTGATCAATCAGACCCCGACCGAAGGCGGCCAGTTGAAGCTGATCTTCACCGCGGCCCTGGAACTGTTTTTCGCCAAGCTGAAGGTGGCCGGCTTCGGGGCCCTGATCCTTACCTTCCCGATTATCGCCTGGCAGCTGTACCGTTTCATCGCGCCGGGCCTCTACAAGCGCGAGCGCTACACGGTTCTGCCGTTCCTGGTCGCATCGCCGGTGCTGTTCGCCATCGGCGCGGCGCTCGTCTACTACATCATGCTGCCCTTCGTGCTGTGGTTCTCGCTCAGCCAGCAGATCACCACGGCCGGCATCACGGTCGAACTGATGCCCAAGGTCGACGAGTACCTGTCGCTGGTCACCGCCCTGGTGCTGGCTTTCGGCCTCTGCTTCCAGCTGCCGGTGGTGCTGACCCTGGCCGGCCTGGCGGGCCTGATTTCCAGCAAGGCGCTGCGCACCGGCCGGCGCTACGCCATCGTCGGGGTCTTCGTGGTGGCGGCCGTCGTCACCCCGCCCGATCCGGTCAGCCAGCTGATGCTCGCCATCCCCATCTGCCTGCTCTACGAGATTTCGATCTGGTGCGTCTGGCTGATCGAGCGGCGGCGCAGGAAGCAGGACGAAACCGCCGACCTCGCCGTCATCAACTAGACTGTCGAACCGGGGGCGACCGGCGCGGAAACGGGTCTGCGCTTTCCGCCTACGCGCCGCCGTTGCAGCCACCCGGCCGAGCCTATAGGTTCCGCCTCCACCAATTCCCTCCCACCGGAGTCTTTCGTTCGTGGTCGATGTTTTCGAAGAGGTCGAGGAGCAGCTCCGCACAGAGCGCTATCTGGGCCTGGCCAAGCGGGCCCTGCCGTGGGTTTTGGGGCTGATCGTGCTCGTCTTCATCGTCGTCGGCGGCGGCTGGGGCTGGACCACGTGGCAGGCGTCGCAGGCCAACAAGGCCTCGGCGACCTTCACCAAGGCGATGGAGGCCCAACAGCAGCGCGACGAGGCCAAGGCCTTCGCCCAGTTCGGTGAGGTCGCCAAGTCCGGCACCGGCGCCTACAAGACCCTGGCCCTGCTCAGCCAGGGCGCCATGCGCCTGGACGCCGGCGCCACCGACGAGGGCGTGAAGTTCTTCGACCAGGCGGCCAAGGCGGCCCCCAACCCGATGCTCGCCGACTATGCCTCGCTGCGGGCGGTCTACGCCCTGCTCGACACCGCCCCGACCGCCGACCTGGAAAAGCGCATCGGACCGATCAGCGGCGAGAAGCGCCCCTACCGCATGCAGGCCAAGGAGGCGCTGGCCTTCCTGCGTCTGCGCGACGGCAAGCTGAAGGAGGCCCGCACCGAGTTTGTCGTTCTGCAACAGAACTTCGATTCCACCGATGGCATGCGCGAGCGGGCCAAGGCGGCGGTCTCGATGATCGACAGTGGCGGCGCCGGCGCCATGGCCAAGGCCGCCAAGCAGGCGGCCGAGCTGCCGCCGCCGTCGGCCATGCAACTTCCGCCCGGCATGCAGCTTCCGCCGGAAGCTGGCGGGGCCCCGCAATAATGGGCGCGGCCGACGGCGCGGCGTGGGGCGAATCCCGCCTCAAATCCGCCTTGGCCCTGCTTGATTCCCAAGGCGCGGGGGCGGCCAAGGCCAATCCTGCGCGTTCATCCTCTCTGCCCCGGGTAGGCTCTTCCATGATTGCAAGTCGCGGCTTTCTGACCGCCGTCGTTCTTGGCCTGGCGGTGACCACCGCCGGCTGCTCGACCGTGTCCGGTACGGTGGACCGGCTCAACCCGTTCAAGCAGAAGGATGTGAAGGACGAGGCCGCCGATGGACGGCGCATCTCGGTCATCGCCTTCGACGAGAAGGTGGTCGTCGCCGAGGCCCTGGCCGGCCAGGACTTCTTCCTGCCGCCCGCCGCCGGCCTGGCCGAGTGGCCGCAGCCGGGTGGTCCCATCGACACCCTTGTGGAGAACATCGAGGCGGCTCCCGCCTTCGACATCGCCTGGCGCAAGAGCTTCGGCAAGGGCTCCAACGTCAAGGTCCACGTCACCGCCCCGCCGGTGATGGCCGACGGCAAGGTGTTCGTGATGGACGCCGAGGCCGACGTCGTCGCCCTCGACGCCGGCACCGGGGCCCAGCTGTGGAAGCAGCGCCTGAAGGCCGAGAACCGCCGCGACAAAACCGGGTTCGGCGGCGGCGTCGCCTATTCGAACGGCAAGGTCTACGTCAGCTCCGGCTACCGGTTCGTCGCCCAGCTGGACGCCGCCACCGGCGCCGTCGGCTGGCGCCAGGACGTCAGCTCGCCGATGCACGGCGCGCCGACGGTGACGAACGGCAAGGTGTTCGCCATCAGCACCGACAACGAACTGCTGACCTTCGACGCCGCCACCGGCAACCCGACCTGGAACTTCCAGGCCCTAGTGGAGCCGGCCCGCATCCTGTCGTCCTCCAGCCCCGCCGCCTCCAGCGACGTCATCGTCGCGGCCTTCGCCTCCGGCGAACTGGTCGCCGTGCGCGCCGGCAACGGCAACGACCTCTGGAACAACGCCCTGTCGCGGGCCAGCCGCACCAACGCCCTGTCCGAGATCCGCGACGTGGCCGGCCGTCCCGTGATCTTCAAGGGCGATGTCTACGCTGCCAGCCATTCGGGTGTCTTCGCCGCCATCGACCTGCGCTCGGGCCAGCCCCGCTGGTCCCTGCCGGTCTCGTCGATCACCACCCCCTGGCCGGCCGGCGACGTGGTCTACATCATCAGCCGCGCCGGCGAGCTTATCTGCGTCTCGCGCGACAGCGGCCAGGTGCACTGGATCAAGGACCTCAACCAGGGGATCAAGAAGACCAAGGACCGCAACCTGTTCTACGGCCCGGTGATGGCGTCCGACCGGCTGGTGGTGGTCTCCAGCGACGGCCGCGCCCTGGCCCTGAACGCCAAGACCGGCGAGGTCACCAAGACCCTGAAGCTGGGCGGCCCGGCCCTGATCACTCCGATCGTGGCCAACGGCACCATCTATGTCGTCACCGACAAGGCCGAGTTGGTGGCCATCCGCTAAGTCTCGGTTGACCGGGCGGACGACCGGCCGATCAACGCAAACCTTGTAATTTGGCGGCGGTTCTGCGAAGAGCCGCCGCCTCTTTGCATTTGGAACGCGCCTGTCCGACCCGCCGGATTGACCGCCGCCGTTCCGGAAGGCCTCTTAAGATCCCATGGCGCTGAAACTCGCAATCGTCGGCCGACCCAACGTCGGCAAGTCCACCCTGTTCAACCGGCTGGCGGGCAAGAAGCTCGCCATCGTCGATGACCGGCCCGGGGTCACCCGCGACCGCCGCTTCGCCAGCGGCAGCCTCGGCGACATGAATCTCAGCCTGGTCGACACCGCCGGCTTCGAGGATGTCGACGACGACACCCTCGAGGCGCGCATGCGCCGGCAGACCGAGTTGGCCATCGACGAGGCGGACGTCTGCCTGTTCCTGATCGACGCCCGCGAAGGCGTAACCCCGCTGGACCAGGTGTTCGCCGAGATCCTGCGCCGCCGCGACAAGCCGGTGCTGATTGGGGCCAACAAGGCCGAGGGCAAGCAGGGCGAACCCGGCATCGCCGAGGCCTGGACGCTGGGCTTTGGCGAGCCGATCCCGATCTCCGGCGAGCACGGCGAGGGCATGGCCGACCTCTACGCGGCGCTGGACTCCATCTCGGTGGAGTGGGAGTGGGAAGACAAGAAGATCCGGCTTGTCGACACCGCCGGCCTGCGGCGCAAGGCCCGCATCCACGAGAAGCTGGAACAGCTGTCGGTCGCCGACTCCATCCGCACCATCGTCTACGCCGAGGTCGTCCTGCTGGTCATGGACGCCACCCACCCCTTCGAGGTGCAGGACCTGCAGCTGGCCGACCTGGTCGAGCGCGAGGGCCGCGCCCTGGTCTTCGTGCTGGCCAAGTGGGACCTGGTCGAGGACCAGGCCGAAACCCTCAAGACCTTCAAGGAGCACGCCGAGCGCATGCTGCCGCAGGTGCGCGGCGCGCCGGTGGTCGCCTTGTCGGCCGAGACGGGCTTCAACCTCGACAAGCTGATGCCGGCGGTGGTGCGGACCCATAACAACTGGTCGACCAAGGTGAAGACCCGCGACCTCAACGACTGGCTGCAGCTGGCCATGCAGCGCCACGCCCCGCCTTCGGTGAACGGCAAGCGCATCAAGCCGAAGTACATGGCCCAGACCAAGGCCCGTCCGCCGACCTTCGTGCTGTTCTCCTCGCGCGCCGACCAGATGCCGGAGCAATACCGCCGCTACCTGGTCAACAGCCTGCGCGAGAGCTTCGACCTGCCGGGCGTGCCGATCCGCATCACCATCAAGTCGGGCGCCAATCCCTATGCCGACGCCGATGGCGACAAGCGGCCGATGGGTTCCGGCACCAAGCGGGGACCGCGCGAGAAGCCCAAGAAGCTCGGCGTCAGCGAGAACGCCAAGGAAGCCAAGCAGCTGCGGGTCAAGAAGGCGGGCAAGGCCAAGCGCATGGCCAAGGAAGCCGCCACCGATGCGGCGGTCGCCAAGCCAGTGATCCGCTCACGGACCCAGAAGCCCGGCCGCGCTAAGTAGCCTGGAAGAGAAGGGTCTCGGGCATGGCCGGCAGGTCGGCCCGCGACGCCAGGTCCACGAACAGCGGCCCCAAGGCGGATGGCTCGGGCAGGTCCAGCGGGTCTTCGCCCGGATAGGCCTCGGCCCGCATGCGTGTGCGCACCGCGCCGGGGTCGAGCAGGACGGCGCGAATGGCCGTCTGCTCCATCTCGTCGGCCCAGCACTTCACCAGCGCCTCCATGCCGGCCTTGCTGGCTGCGTAGGGGGCCCAGAAGGCCTTGGGACGCGGCACGCGGCCGGTTGTGAGGAATATGGCCCGACCGGCCTCCGAGGCGCGCAGGAGCGGCTCGAAGGACCGTATCAGCCGCCAGGTGGCTGTGAGGTTGACGGCGATCGTCTGATCCCAGGACTTGGGCTCGATGTGGCCGGTCGGCGACAGGCCGCCAAGCACGGCGGCGGCATGCACGACTATGTCCAGCCGGCCAAAGCGCTCGTACAGATGGGCGCCTAGCGCATCGAGATCCTCGGGCTTGCGCAGATCGAGGGGAACCAGGGTGGCATGCTGGCCGGTACTGGCGAAGATGGCGTCGTCCAGCGCCTCGAGGCCGCCTTGCGTCCGGCCGAGGGCGATGACGTGGGCGCCGGCCTCGGCGAGCGCCAGGGCGGCCGCCTGGCCGATCCCGCGCGTGGCGCCGGTGATAAGCGCGAACCTGTCCTGAAGGGGTAGAGTCATGGCGGGCTGTCTAGCGGATTTGGCGCCAGAGTCACGGGCTCTTGCGGCCGGCTTGCGTATCGCTGCGCCAGCCAGGCGCAGGCCAGCAGCTGCAGCTGGTGAAAGATCATCAGCGGCACGATCATCACCCCGGCGACGGCCGGCGCGAACAGGATGGCGGCCATCGGCGCCCCGGTCACCAGGCTCTTCTTGGAGCCGCAGAAGACCAGCACGATGCGATCCTCGATGGAAAAGCCCAGCAGCCGGCCCAGACCCATGGTCAGGCCCAGGACAAGGGCCAACAGCAACAGGCACAGCAGGGTGACCACCAGCAGTTCGGGGACCGAGACCCGCGTCCACACCCCCTCGACCACCGCCTGGCTGAAGGCGGCGTAGACGACCAGCAGGATTGAGCCGCGATCGACATAGCTGACGATCTGCTTGTGGCGCGCCAGCACCGGCGCGACCCACTTGCGCAGCAGCTGGCCGGCGATGAACGGGGCCAGCAGCTGCAGCGCGATGGTCCCTGCCGCGCCCCAGCCGGGGCCTGAGCCCTGGGCGTGCAACGTCAGCCCGACCAGCACCGGCGTCGCCGCCATGCCCAGCAGGTTCGAGGCTGATGCCGCACAGACGGCGGCGGCCACATTGCCGCGCGCCAGGGCCGTGAAGGCGATCGACGACTGCACCGTCGAGGGCAGGCAACAGAGAAACAGCAGACCCAGCGCCAACGGCGCCGGCAGGATCGAGGCCGGGATCAGGCCCATTCCGAGGCCCAGCAGCGGAAAGGCCACGAAGCTGACGGCCAGGACGGCGAGGTGCAGTCGCCAGTGGGTCGCCCCGGCGATCACCGCCTCGCGCGACAGCTTGGCTCCGTGCAGGAAGAACAGCAGCGCGACCACGCCCTTGGTGGCCGGCGACAGCGCCTCCGCTGCGGCGCCGCGGGCCGGCAGGAGGGAGGCCAGCACGACCACGGCGAGCAGGGCGATCATATAGGGATCGATGCGCAGGGATTTCATCGGCCGTTCATGCGCTCGTGTTCAGCCTGACTGTGTCCCGTTTGCCGCTCTCGCCTGTCTGTCGGAATATCGACAGAAATGTCGAAACCTGAATCTGGTTGGGGCGTTAGCGGGGGACGAAGGAGTTCGATACGGTCGCGATGCCAGCCCGAGTGTTGATTGTCGAGGATGAAATCCTCACCGCCATGGAACTTGAAGCCGTGCTCAGTGAGCGTGGGTTCGAGGTCGTCGGCATTGCCCAGGACGCAGCCACCGCCCGCGCCCTGGCCGCCGAATGCCGGATCGATCTCGCCCTGGTCGATGTCAACCTGCGCGACGGCCGCACCGGGGTCAGCCTCGGCGCCGAACTCGCCCGCGACAAGGCCGCAAAGGTCATCTACCTCACCGCCCATCCGCTGCCGTCGCATGAGCGTCCGGCCGGAGTCGTCGGCCTGCTGACCAAGCCCAGCGACGAAAAATCGGTCGTCTCGGCCCTCGACTATGCCTTGCACCGGCACGAGAACATGCTTCCCCCACCGCCGGCGCTGCAGCTCTTTCACTAGTCTTCTGTCTTCGCCACGTAGTCACTGCGCCTGTGGTCACAGGTCGAGCGATCGCGCCTGAAGTGTCAATCCAGGCGGTTCAGGCTCGCCAGCGGCAGGTCCAGCTTCACAACCAGCCCCGTCGGTCGCCAGTCTCGCGTCAACTTGCCGCCCAGCTGGGTCTCGACACTGAGCTTTGACAGCGTTGTGCCAAAGCCCTCGGTGGTCGCCGCGCCCATGATCGCCGGCCCCCCGGTTTCGACCCACTCGACGATCAGGTCGCGCCTGTTGCGCTTGCAGGTGATCGTCACCCGGCCCTCGGGCCTGGAGAACCCGCCGTACTTGGCGGCGTTGGTGGCCAGTTCGTGGAAGATCAGGGCCAGCGGCGTTGCCGCCTGATCGTCGATCTCGGCTTCGTCGCCGCCGATTTTCACCCGGTCCGGATCCTCGGTCTGATACGGCCGCAGCAGTTCGGTCAGCAGTTCGGACAGCCGGGTCAGCCGCGCACCCTGGCCGGCCATGGCGTGGGGCCGCACGAAATCGTGCGCCCGCCCCAGCGAGACGATGCGTTCGCGCAGGTCGCGCGCGAAGCCTGCCGCTTCCGGAAACCGCCGGGCCGACAGCGCCACCAGGCCAGAGATCACCGAGAAGATGTTCTTAATCCGATGGCTCAGTTCACGGCTCAGCAGCGCTTCCTGCTCGGCCAGCCGCTTGTGGTCGTGTATGTCGGTGCAGGTGCCGAACCATCGGGTGATGGCGCCGCTGGCGTCGCGCACCGCCTGGGCGCGCCCCAGGGTCCAGCGATACTCGCCGCTGTGGTGGCGCAGGCGGTACTCGATCTCGTAGGGCTCGCCGGTCTCCAGCGACTGGCGCCAGCGGTCCCAGGCGCGCTCTTGGTCGTCCGGGTGGAACATGTTGCTCCAGCCTTCGCCGTCGGTGGACCCGGCGGGCACGCCGGTGAAGTCGTACCAGCGGGCATTGTAGTAGTCGTGGTGGCCGTCCGCCCGGGTCGACCAGACCATCTGCGGCATGCTGTCGGCGAGGGCCCGGAACTGCGCCTCCCGCTGCACCCGCAGGTCCAGCGCCTGCCGCATGTCCAGCAAGGCCATCACCTGCCGCGCCAGGGCCTGCAACGCCTCGCCCTGCGCCGGCGTCAGGCCGTCCGGCCGCGCCGTCCGGTCGAGGACGCACAGAGTCCCCAACGCTTCGCCCTCTTGTGTTCGCAGAAGAGCTCCGGCGTAGAAGCGGAAATGGTCGGGGCCGTTGACCAGCGGGCCGTCGGCGAAGCGCGGGTCGGCGGCGAGGTCCGGGACCTGATACAGCGCCTGGTCCTGGGCGATGGCGTGGCTGCAGACGGAGATGTCGCGCGCCGTTTCTGTCTGGTCGAAGCCCTTGGCGGACTTGAACCATTGGCGGTCCGAGTCGACCAGGCTGATGAGGGCCACCGGCGCGACGCAGACCTGGGCGGCGAGCGCCGTCAGGTCGTCGAAGGCCGCCTCCGATCCGGTGTCCAGAATCCGGTAGCTCTCCAGCGCGTTGAGCCGGCGGATTTCCTGCTGGTCATCGATCATGCGGCCTCGAACACGTCCTCTCGAACGGTCTTAATCCCCGGCTTGGCATGAGGTTGCGTCCCGGTTCCGGCGATGGAACCTTGGTCCGGGCCGCTAGGCGCTCACCAGGAAGCTCAACTGCCGGCCGCCATCGACGTCCGCCTGAGCCAGTTCCCGGTCCGTCAGGCGGGTGGGATAGTCGCCGGTGAAATAGTGGTCGGTAAACTGCGGATTGGCCGGATCGCGCGCCCCGACGCCGAGCGCCTCGTACAGGCCCTCGACACTGAGGAAGCCCAGCGAGTCGACCTCCAGGAACCGGGCCATCTCCTCCAGGGACTTGGTCGCGGCCAGCAGCTTGTCGCGCTCGGGCATGTCGATTCCGTAGAAATCCGGCCACTTGATCGGCGGCGAGGCGCTGCGCAGGTGCACCTCGGTGGCGCCGGCCTCACGGACCATGCGGACGATCTTGCGGCTGGTGGTGCCGCGCACGATGGAATCGTCGATCAGCACCACCCGCTTGCCTTCCAGCACCGCGCGGTTGGGACTGTGCTTCATGCGCACGCCCAGTTCGCGCACGCCCTGCGTGGGCTGGATGAAGGTGCGGCCGACATAGTGGTTGCGGATGATGCCCATTTCGAACGGGATGCCGCTCTGCTGGGCGTAGCCGACGGCGGCCGGCACGCCGCTGTCGGGCACCGGCACCACGACATCGGCCTCGGGGCCGCTTTCTATGGCCAGGCGAGCCCCCATCTTCTTGCGCACGTCATAGACCGAGCGGCCATCGACGACGCTGTCGGGACGGGCGAAGTAGACCAGTTCGAAGACGCAGGGGCGGGCGCGCAGGGCCGGGAAGGGGCGGAGCGACTCGATGCCGGTCTCGTCGATGATCACCATCTCGCCGTGGGCGATGTCGCGCACGAAACGGGCGCCGATCATGTCCAGAGCGCAGGTCTCAGACGCCAGCACCGGCTTGCCGGCCAGGTCGCCCAGCACCAGCGGCCGGATGCCCAGGGGATCGCGCACCCCGATCAGCTTCTTGTTGGTCAGGGCGATCAAGGCGTAGCCGCCCTCGATCTGGCTGATGGCGTCGATGAAGCGGTCGACGAAGCGGGCCTTCCGGCTGCGGGCCAGCAGGTGGAGGATGACCTCGGAGTCGCTGGTCGACTGGAAGATGGCCCCGTCGCTGACCAAGCGGTCCCGCAGGGTGTGGAAGTTGGTCAGGTTGCCGTTGTGGGCCAGGGCGACGCCGCCGGCCTCCAGGTCAGCGAACATCGGCTGGACATTGCGGAAGGCGCTGCCGCCGGCCGTTGAATATCGGGTATGGCCGATGGCGGCCTTGCCCGGCAGCCGCTCGACCAGATCCTGGCCGGTGAAGGCGTCCCCGACCCGGCCGACGTGGCGCTCGGTGTGGAAACGTTCGCCGTCGAAGGTGGCGATGCCGCAGGCTTCCTGACCGCGATGCTGAAGGGCGTGCAGGCCCAGGGCGGCGACGGCGGAGGCCTCGGCCACGCCGTAGACCCCGAACACCCCGCACTCCAGCCGCAACTGGTCGTCGTCGGGGTCGCGGTGGTCGGCGGGGTTCCAGACGCCCGAAGACTTGGGGGTAGAGTTGGTCATCGGCTCTTCTCCACGGCGTCGTCCATCGTCCTGCGTTCGGCGTCGCTATAGCCTGCGCCGTCGCGGACCGCATCCTTTACCGCCGGGGCGACCTTGCCGGCCGCCGCGAAGGCGCTGGGTGCGAAGGCTTTCAGCACCTTCCCCGCTGCGACGGTCAGCGGATAGAGCCTGGCCTCCGACACCCATCTGGGCGGGCCGGTCTCACCACCAGCAAGCTGCACAAGTAGGGTGAAAGCGCCCAGAATCACCATCGCCCGGATGAGACCGAATGCCGCGCCGATCAATCGGTCGAGCGTGCCAAGGGCGCCGCCGCTCTGCACCCCCCGGGTGATCTGGCCGCCGATGATCTTCAGGACCAGGAAGACGACGACGAAAACGATGAGAAGCGCGGCGGTGACCGCCGCCCAGTCCGGGCTCATCATGCCGCGCAGCACCGGCGCGCTGAAGCGCAGGGCGTAGATGGCGATCAGGGCGGCGATGATGAACGCCAGCATCCCCGTCAGTTCCTTGGTGGCCCCGCGCATGAAGGCGGTGAGGGCGCTGATAAACAGCAGCAGGCCGGCCAGGACGTCGAACAGGGTCAAGGAGTCGTCCATCTCTGCTGGCCGATGCGGTCGACCGCTTCGGCCAGGCGCGAAACCCCGGTGACCGGCAGGGTCTCGCCGGCGCCGTTGGGCGCCAGGGCGCGACCGAAGCCCAGCTTGGCCGCCTCCTTGAGGCGCGACTCCATGCGGCCCACGGGCCTCACGTCGCCGGACAGGCTGATCTCGCCAAACACCACGCAATCCTGCGGCAGGGGTTCATCCAGAGCGGAGGAGGCCAAGGCCGCGGCCGCAGCCAGGTCGGCCGCCGGTTCGCTGATCCTCAGCCCCCCGGCGACGTTCAGATAGACGTCCCGATTGCCAAAACCAAGGCCGCATCGTGACTCAAGCACGGCCAGAACCATGGCCAGTCGGCCGCTGTCCCAGCCGACCACCGCCCGGCGCGGGTTGCCGCCGGCGCTGGGCGCCACCAGAGCCTGGAACTCGACCAGCACCGGCCGGCTGCCCTCGATGCCGGCGAACACCGCCGCCCCGGCCGCCCGCTCGGCCCCGTCGTGCAGGAACAGCGCCGAGGGGTTCTTCACTTCGGTAAGGCCGATATCGCCCATCTCGAAGACGCCGATCTCGTCGGTGGCCCCGAACCGGTTCTTGGCCCCGCGCAACACCCGGAAGGGATAGCCCCGCTCGCCTTCGAAGCTCAGAACCGCATCGACCAGATGTTCGACCACGCGCGGACCGGCGATCTGGCCGTCCTTGGTGACATGGCCGACGAGGACGACCGCCACGCCCTTCTTCTTGGCGAAACGCACCAGTTCCTGGGCGCAGGAGCGAACCTGGGTGACCGATCCTGGTCCGGCCTCATGGGCGTCCGACCACATGGTTTGGATGGAATCGATGACCACCAGGTCGAAGGGCTCCTTCTTCAGGCCCTCGAGGATGTCGCGCAGCGAGGTCTCGGCCGCCAGCTTGACCGGCGCCTGGGCCAGCCCCATGCGGCCCGCCCGGCCGCGGATCTGCTCGACCGCCTCCTCGCCGGAGATGTAGGCGCAGCGCGCGCCGCGCAAGGACGCCTGGGCCACCACCTGCAGCAGGAGCGTCGATTTGCCCACACCCGGATCGCCGCCGACCAGGATGGCCGAGCCCGGCACCACCCCCCCGCCGCAGACCCGGTCGAACTCGTCGACGCCGGTAATGATACGGGGCGGGGAGGGGGTGTCGCTCTCCAGCCCCTCGAACAACAACCCGCCCCGCCGGGCGCCCTTGGAGGGCGCCAGGGCGCCGGGGAGCTTGCTGGTCAGTTCCTCGACAAGGCTGTTCCAGGTCCCGCAGGCCGGACATTGCCCGGCCCATTTGGGCGAGACCCCGCCGCAGGACTGGCAGACATAAAGGGCGCCGTCGCGGGCCATGGCGTTTCCGATTCGGGATGGTGAGAGCATAGCGCGTTGCACGCGGTCGCCCGAGCCTAACAGTTGTTCTCTTTTTGTTCAATTCGCGCCGGAGTCGCCCTACCGCCAGAAGCCGCACGGCGCTGGAGCGCGCAGCGTCGGCTGCCCGACCCCGCAATCCCTTGCAGGTCAAAGCCCAGCGCTCCGCGAGCACGGTTCGACGACACGGTTTCTTAAGGCCCGCAGGGTCAACTTCCTGCTGTATTGGGGGTCTCCATATGGAATGCCTGAGCCCAGGCTCCGTGGATGCGCTGGCGATCGCGTCGCGCGATCCTGCCTTTGACCGCGCGACTCTTGATTTCCTGTTTCCGTGTCGCTTCGAGGTACGGGGGGACCTGGCGATCCATGCGTCCACGGAACGCCTGCTGGCGCTCGCGCCGGATCTCCCCGGCGCGGCCCTGAACGATTGCTTCATCGTCGAGGCCGCGCGGCCCATCGGAGCCTTCGCCGATCTCGCCGCCCTCGACCGCACAAGCATTGTCCTGCATTCGCGCCGCGACCCCGGTTTGCGCCTGCGCGGCGCCATCTCCCTCCAGCCCGGCGGGCGGGCGCTGTTCCTGATGGCCCAGGCGGCCGGTGACGACCACCAGGTCGCCGAGGTCGATCCGGCGAACCTGTCACCGCTCGACGGCGCCGCCGACCTGATCGCCGCCCTGCGCGTGCAGGCCGCACAGACCGGCGACGCGGAAACCGTCGTCGCCGCCCTCGCCCTGGCCCGGGACGAGGCGGTCAGCCGCCAGGAATTCTTCGACGCCATCGTTCAGATGCTGCCGGCCGTGCTGATGGTGAAGGACGCCCGCGACGGCCGCTACGTGCTGGTCAACCGGGCGGCCGAGGAGATGCTGGGTGTCCGGGCGGAGGCCTTGCTCGGCCGAAACGTGCATGAACTCTTCCCGCCGGAGGAGGCCCTGGCCTTCGCCGCGGAGGACCAGGCCGTCATCGCCTCGGGCGCCATGACCGTCGTCGAGGAGGAGACGGTCACCACCGTCGCGCGCGGCAAGCGCATCTTCACCACGAAGAAGTCCGCCACCTTCGGGGAAGAAGGCGCCCACTACATCGTCACCGTCGGCGAGGACGTCACCGAGCGCACGGAAACCCGCGCGGCGCTGCAGACCGCCCTGGCGGCGGCTGAGGAGGCGGCGCTCTCCAAGAGCGTCTTCCTGGCCAACATGAGCCACGAGATACGAACCCCGCTGAACGGCATCGTCGCCATCGCCGACATCCTGAACCGCGAAAGCCTCGAGCCGCGCCTCAAGGACATGGTCGGCATCATCAGCGCCTCCGGCGAGACGCTGGAGCGCCTGCTGTCCGACATCCTCGACCAGGCCCGCATCGAGAGCGGCCAGATCACCCTGGAGACCGCCCCGTTCCATCTGGGCGACATGGTCCGCGCCACCGCCGCCCTGGGCGAGCTCAAGGCCCGGGAGAAGGGGGTGGCCCTCTGCATCGACCTGTCGCCGGAAGTCGACGTGGCTGTCGAGGGCGACATGGTCCGGGTCCGCCAGATCCTCACCAACCTGGTGAGCAACGCGGTGAAGTTCACCGAGGCGGGTCAGGTCACCATCACCGGCTACCGCAGCGCCGACGCCTCCGTTCGCTTCGAGGTGCGCGATACCGGCGAGGGCTTCGACGAGGCGACCCGGATGCGCATTTTCGGCCGCTTCCAGCAGGCCGACAACACCATCACCCGCAAGTTCGGCGGCACCGGCCTTGGCCTGGCCATCTCGCGCGAACTGGCCTCGCTGATGGGCGGGGTGCTCGATTGCGAGGGACGGCCGGGGCAGGGGGCCTGTTTCTGGTTCGAGCTGCCGCTGCCGCAGGTCGACGAGATCGTCACGCTCCTGCCCGGCCCCACCGCCGTCGCGCCGCCGCAACTTCGGGTCCTGGTCGCCGACGACCATCCGACCAACCGCAAGGTCATCGAGCTGATGCTGGAGGGGGCGGCCGAAGTGGCCTGTGTCGAGAACGGCCAGGAGGCGCTCGACGCCTTGGCCACGGACAGCTTCGACATGGTGCTGATGGACATGCAGATGCCGGTGATGGACGGCCTGACCGCCATTCGCCACCAGCGGGCCCGCGAGGCCTCGGGTCAGGCCGATGGCCGCATGCCCATCATCATGCTGACCGCCAACGCCCTGCCCGAACATGTCGCCGCCAGCCTGGCCGCCGGCGCCGACCGCCATCTGGACAAGCCGATCACCGCCGCCAGCCTGTTCGCGGCGTTGACGGACGTGTTCACGGCCAAGGCAGCCTGAGCGGATCCGGAACCCTGTTCTCCCAAGTCTGATCCTGCGTTAGCCTCGCCCCGATTGGGGATCGCAACATCAGGGAGACGGCCGATGAGCATCGTTGACGAGGACCCTCCGGGACCGGGCCCCGGCGCAGGCATGGTCCAGCGCATCCGCGACCTGCTGACCAAACCGACGGCGACCTGGGAGGTGATCGATGGCGAGCCGGCCACCATCGCCGGCCTCTACAGGTCCTGGGTGCTTCCCCTCGCCGCCATCCCGGCGGTTTGCAGCTTCATCGGCCTGACCGTCTTCGGCGTCGGCTTCATGGGCCTGCACTATCGCCCATCCATCGTCTCGACGGCGGTCTCCTCGATCGTCACCTACCTGCTGACCCTGGCCGGGGTCTATGTCACCGCCCTGATCATCGACGCCCTGGCCCCCAGCTTCGGCGGGCAGAAGAACCAGATCCAGGCTTTCAAGGTGGCCGCCTACAGCAGTACGGCGGCCTGGCTGGCCGGCGTTTTCGAGCTGATCCCCATGCTGTCGCTGCTGGGCATCGTCGGCCTCTACAGCCTCTACCTGCTGTGGAAGGGCCTGCCCAGGCTGATGAAGGCGCCGCAGGACAAGGCCCTCGGCTATGTCATCGTGGTCATCGTGCTGTCGGTGGTGGTCTGGATCGTGGTGGCGGCGATCACCGCGCCGCTGGCCGGGCTCGGGCGTCAGGGCGGCGCTTTCGCCGGCCGGGACGGCGAGGTCAGCGGCAGCCTGGTCGTCCCTGGCGTCGGCTCCATCGATGTCGACAAGGTCGAGGAAGCCGCCGAGCGCATGGAGAAGGCCGCCCGCACCGGCAAGGCCGATCTGGTCTCCACCGATGCCTTGAAGGCCATCCTGCCGGCCAGCGCCGCGGGATTCACGCGGGGCGAGGTGGCCACCGAGAGCGCCTCGGCCGGCGGCTTCGGCTCGGCCTCGGCGCGGGCGGACTACAGCCGGGGCGCGACCACGGCGGAGCTGCAGGTGGTCGACGTCGCCGCGGCGGGCCCGATGGCCAGCATGGCAAGCGCCTTCTCGGTCGAGCATAGCCGCGAGGAAGGCGGGACCTATGAGAAGGTTGGCCGGGTGGATGGCGCCATGACCATCGAAAAGTACGACCGCAACGGCCGGCGCGGCGAGTACGGCGTCCTGGTCGCCGACCGCTTCATGGTCCAGGCCGAGGGCAGCGACGTGAGCATGGACGACCTCAAGCGCCTGGTCGGCTCGGTCGACAAGGGCGCCCTCAAGCGACTGGCGCGCTAGCCTCGCCGACCCACCGGCGCCGCGACCTCTGACCGATCCGCACCAGGAACTCATAGGCCGAAGCGCTGGCCGCCCGCGCCGCCTCGTCCAGTGTCAGATGGGGGCCGATCAGTTCGACCGGGTCGCCGGGCCTGGCATCGGCTCCGGTGACGTCGACGGCGATCAGGTCCATGGACACCCGGCCCAGAAGCCGCCGCCGCGCTCCGGCCAACCAGACGCCGCCATCGGGCGATGAGGCGCGCAGGTAGCCGTCGGCAAAGCCGGCCGAGACGATGGCCACCGTCGTCGGCCGGTCGGCGACGAAGTCCGCGCCGTAGCCGATGCTGTCGCCCGCAGGCACGTCCCGGATCTGCAGGATCGGGGCTTCCAGCAAGGCGACGGGCGATAGCCGGGCGCTCTGATTGTCGTGCGGCTCCCCGCCGTAGAGGGCGACGCCAGGCCGAACCTGGTCGAAGTGGTAGTCGGCGCCGAGGAAGATGCCGCCGGAGCTGGACAGGCTGGCCCTGGCTTTCGGGAACAGCCGGCGCACGGTGGTGAAGCGCTCCAGCTGCCGCGTGTTGAGGGCGTGACCCGGCTGGCCGGCGCAGGCCAGGTGGCTGAGGAGCAGCTCGATCCGCAGGCCCCCCGGCGCCGCCGCCAGGTCGGCCGCCTCGGCCAGCGTCAGGCCCAGGCGGTTCATGCCGGTGTCGACATGCAGGGCGCAGGGCTCGCCGGTCCCGGCCCAGGCGGCGATCTGATCGCCGCTGTTCAGCACGGGGATCAGGCCGGAAGCCTTCAGCCGGCCCCCGGCGCCCGCCGGACAGCCATCGAAGACCAGAATGGCGGCCTGCCGTTCGCCCAGCGCCCGGCGCAGCGCCTCGCCCTCGGCCAGACGGGCGACATAGAAGGTGCGCGCGCCCTGGGTCCAAAGCCGCAGCGCAGCCTGGCCGGCGCCCATGCCGTAGCCGTCCGCCTTGACCACCGGCGCGGTCTCGGCCCCGCCAGCGGCGTCGCGCAGCAGGCGATAGTTGGCCGCGATGGCGTCCAGGTCGATGGTCAGGCGGGCGGCGTCGGCGGGCATCAGGGGGCCGTAGGGTCCGCCCCCCGGATCGTCAAGCGCTCAGGCCCGGCGGCAGGAGATCACGCCACCTGGGCGGCCATGCCGTCCTGGCGGATCGGCAGGCTGAAGCTGGCGGTGGTGCCTTCGCCCGGCGCCGAGTCGAGCTCCAGCGAGCCCTCGTGCAATTCGACCAGGCTTTTGGTCAGGGCCAGGCCAAGGCCGGTACCCTGGGTGGTTTTCGAATGCTGGCTCTCGACCTGCTCGAACGGCCGCGCCAGCCGGGCCAGGTCGTCGCGGGAGATTCCGATGCCGGTGTCGGTCACCGACACCCGGATGCGCTCGCCCAAGACGTCGCGGCGCGGCTCGGCCCGCACCGTCACCCGGCCGCCGCGGGGCGTGAACTTGATGGCGTTCGACAGCAGGTTCAGCAGCACCTGCTTGATCGCCCGATAGTCGCCCTCGACCTCGGGCAGGTGCGGGAACTCGATGCCCAGCTCCAGTCCCGCCGCCTCGGCCCGGTTGCGCACCAGCCGGACGGCGTCCTCGGTGACGTCTTCCAGGCTCATCGGCTCGAACTTCAGGTTCATCTTGCCGGCCTCGATCTTCGACATGTCGAGGATGTCGTTGATCAGGGCCAGCAGGTGCTGGCCGCTGTTGTGGATGTCGTTGGCGTAGTCCTTGTAGCGGGCGTCGCCCATCGGCCCGTACATCTCCGCCACCATGATCTCGGAGAAGCCGTTGATGGCGTTCAGCGGCGTGCGCAGCTCGTGAGACATGTTGGCCAGGAACTCGCTCTTGGCCCGGTTGGCGCCCTCGGCGCGGACCTTCTCGGCTTCGTACTTGCGGGCCAGCTCGGCCAGCTGCTCCTGGCTGCGCTCCAGCCCGGCGACGGCGTTCTGCAGCTGCTCCTCGTTGAGGCGCCGCGCCTCCTCCTGCAGCTTCACCGCCGTGATGTCGGCGGCGGTCATCACCAGGCCGCCCTCCGCCGTGCGCCGCTCGCTGATCTGCACCCAGCGGCCGTCGTTGAGCTCCGCTTCCCGCTCGCCCTTGTTGCCGTGCGGCGAGGGATGCTCCTGCTTGATCGCCAGCTGGGCGAAGCGGTTGACCTGGTCCCTGGCGGCGCCGGGTTTCAGCAGGCGGGGCTCCAGGTTGAAAGTGCTGCGATAGTTGCGGTTGCACAGCAGCAGCCGGCCGTTGCGGTCCCACAGGACGAAGGCCTCCGAGACGCTCTCGATGGCGTCGCGCAGGCGGTTCTCGGCGGCCTGGGCCCGGGCCTGGGCGATACGCTCCTCGGTGACATCGAGGGCGACGCCGATGATGCGGCTGTGCTCCTGCGCGGCGGGGCCGCCGGCGCCCTGGCCGCGGGCGTCGATCCACAGGGAGCGTCGGCCTTCGCCGCCGGGCACGCGGAAGGAAACGTCGAAGGCGCCATAGGCCGCCGCATGGGCCAGCGCCTGGCGCACCCGTTCGCGATGGTCGGGGGCCACCCGCTCCAGCACTTCCTGGCCGCTGACCACGCCGGCTCCGCCCCAGCCGAACATCACCCCGGTGACCTCCGACATGAAGACCCGGTCGTTTTCGAGATCCCATTCCCAGATGCCGCAGCGGGCCGCCTCGACGGCCAGGCGGAAGCGCTCCTCGCTGGCCACCATGGCCTGTTGCGCAGCCTGGGCGCGGCGGCTCTGCATCAGCAGCAGCAGGGCCAGCGCAATGCCGACGGCCAGGGGCACCAGCAGGGAGACGAGCCCGTCCATCCGTTCGGAGTCGACGCTCATGATGCCTTGCGTCCTGTCTCCGGCCACGGCCAGCAGGCCGCCGTCGCCGATCGGGCGCACCGCGACATCCAGCGGATGACCATCCGGCAGCTGGCCGCGCAGCAATACATCGGTGCGCAGGTCCTTCACCTGCAGGCCGAAACCGTCCCGCAGGGAGGTGGTGGTGGCGACGCCGGGCCCGACGGCGGCGATGATGCGGCCATCGATGAAGGCCAGGGCCGAGATGCGGCTGAGACCGGCGCCGGCGACCTTGGCCGGTTCCGAGGCGAGGACCAGCCAGGCCTTGCCGGCCGACGTGACCTGCGAGCGGGCCAGGTAGATGCGGGAACGATCGCCGGGCGCCGAGCCCGTCCATGTGGCAGCGCCCGCCGCCTCGGCGGCGCGGGCGGCGCCCTTGAAGTCAGGGGCGGTCAGGGCGCCGGTCGTCGACAACACGGTATCGTCCTGCACGACGGCGGCGGCGCCGGCCGTCGGGCCGGCGATGCGCAGGGCCAGTTCGCTGGCTTCGATGGGGGTCTCGGGCGCGCGGCGCAGCACCTCGGCGGCCGCAGCCAGGCCCGCCTGCTGGGTGGCCAGGGCCCCCTCGACGCGGCTGGCCAGCAGGCCGGCGACCGCCGCGGGGCCGACCTGGGCGGGGGTGCTGGTCCATCCCTTCGCCAGCTTGATCACGCCAAAGGCGGTGTAGACGGCCAGCAGCAGGACCGCAGCCAGGATCGCGATGCGCATCAAGGGCTGCGAGCGGCCACGCGGGGAGGTCGCCGCGAAGGCGGGGTCCCCCGATCCTGCCCTCTGCCCACGCGCCAAGCCCGAAAATCCCCAAACGCCGATTCACCCAACGGGCATGGTAGGCGCCGGGAGTCCTCGCGTTAAGGCCTGATCAACGCCTTGAGTCAGTTCGCCGCGATTCGTGTCTCGCGAGACTCAGGCGAGTGCTTTCGTGGCCAGCTCAAAGACGTTCTTGGACAGGCCTTCGACCGCCGCAATGCGTTGAAGTTGCTCGCGCATTCTTGACCCCAGGTCTTCCCGGTAACGCCGCCAGCCGCCCAGCGCCTCGACGAAGCGGGCGGCGGT